>JALHUC010000421.1 GCA_022865845.1 bacterium
ATTTGAAATTGAACCTTCTGGATCATGGATTGAGTATGAGATCTGAGATGTGAGATTTGAGATCGATAACCGTTCACCGTTCGCTATTCCCCAGTAATGGACTCAAGTAATTTGTCATACCAATCCCACACAGGCGCCATTCCTGATAATCCACTCCCTTGAATTCGTCCTGAAAATGAGAGTTATTTCCTATCTGGACTAAATTTTTTTACCGGGTTGCCATGCACCAAGTGATGAGGTACACTTTGATTCGTAACCTGTAAAACGTTGCCAATCAAGCGGAAACAGTATATCTGCGAACCATCCAGAGATGAAACGATGGGGGGGTCCACGTTTCCATATTTACCGTTGACAAGCGAGACATACTTAAAGTATGTTTTGGTCCGACCACCATACCATAGTACTGGTCAGACCTGCTGGGAATTTGGTCCGACCAATGGCCCATTGGACAACCCGAAAGATGTCGAAAGATATCTAATTAGACAAGCGGGAATGAACCCATGAGCAAGGACGGCAGAGTTGATTCATACGGGATTCATGATTCCGGTGCATCTATGAAAAAGGAAACAAAAGAACCAAAAAAAGTGAAAAAAACCTCAGCAAGTAATGCTGTGTTTACTTCCAAAGACGAGCTTGATAATCAAATACGCGAAGAAAAAAGACCTGAAGAAACTCCACAAAGGGCAAGACCTGGAAAAGAATTCTCCCTACGAGTGACCAAGGCCTTTATAGATGATGAAGGTAAGGGACTTGCCCGGATCGATACAGGGCTCCTCCAGCAGCTCGGCGCCATGCCGGGAGAAGTTCTCCAGATCACCGGCCGCCGTTCCACGGTAGCTCGCGCCGCTCAACTCACCGCTAATTACACCGACCAGGAACTCATTCAGATAGACGGGATCACCCGTGATAACGCCCAGGTCTCCATCGACGAATGGGTTACTGTCTCAAAGGTGCCTTTCAAGGGAGCCGATACGCTTCTCCTCGCTCCCGTGGAAGCAGGCGCCTCCCTTCCCAAGGATGAAGAGCTTGCCCATATTCGCCACCTCCTCTCCGGGCTTCATGTAGTTGTGGGGGACAGAGTCCAGATCGTTTTCTTCGGAACCAGACCCCAGTTTTTTATCGTTGAGGGGATGAGCCCCCGGGGTTGTGTGCGGGTCAACGCAAACACGACCCTCTCCTTCAGAACTTCCGATTTCTCTCAGGAAAAATCCTCACGCACATCCTATGAGGACATAGGAGGCCTGGACGTAGAGCTGAGCCACGTTCGGGAAATGATAGAGCTTCCGCTGAAGTTCCCTGAACTGTTCGGGGCTCTGGGGATCGACCCACCCAAGGGGGTCTTGCTTTCGGGACCGCCCGGAACGGGAAAAACCCTCCTGGCGCGTACTATTTCCAGCGAGGTCAGGGCCCACTTCATCCACGTCAACGGCCCCGAGGTCATCCACAAGTTCTACGGGGAGAGCGAAGCCAAACTCAGACAGATTTTCGAGGAGGCCCGTAAGAACGCACCGAGCATCATCTTCCTGGATGAGATAGACGCCCTTGCCCCCAGAAGGGCGCAGGTCATAGGAGATGTGGAAAAGCGTGTTGTGGCCCAGCTCCTCGCTCTCATGGATGGTGTGAAGTCCAGGGGCGAGGTCGTCATTATCGGCGCTACGAACATGCCTGAACTTATCGACCCGGCGCTTCGGCGACCGGGTCGTTTTGATCGTGAGATAAACATCGGCTCTCCCAGCAGGGAAGGCCGGAAGCAGATACTGAAGATACACTCCAGGACCATGCCTCTTGCCGAGGATGTGGACCTGGACCACCTGGCCGAGATAAGCAACGGGTATGTGGGCGCGGACATAGCGGCCTTGTGCAAAGAGGCGGGCATGGCGACGCTGCGCCGGATCATGCCCGCCATCAAGTTCCAGCTGGACGAGAAGCCTATCCTGAAGGAAGGGGCCGAGATCAAGGTTACCGCTGCCGATTTCGTCGAGGCGTACAAGACCGTGCAGCCCACCTCCACCAGGGAGTTCCACATAGAGAGGGCAAACTTCGCCTTTGACGACGTTGGGGGCCTGGATGCGATCAAGAAAAACCTCCTTTCAATCGCCCAGTTCCCGAAACGCGATCTGCCTATCTTCGCCAACACCAGACTGAGCCCTCCTAAAGGAGTCCTTCTCTCCGGACCTTCCGGGACTGGTAAGACACTGATGGCCAGGGCCCTCTCGGGCCAGACCGGCATGACTCTCATCGTCGTGGACCCTCCGACCCTTCTGTCCAAATGGGTAGGTGAAACTGAAAAGGGACTTAAGGAGGTCTTCAAGCGGGCCAAACAGGCTTCGCCATGTATCCTGCTCATTGACGAAATTGAGGCCATCGCTCCGGCACGTACCGCTGAAGACGCCGGTGAGGTCTCCCAGCGCATCGTGAGCCAACTCTTCCGGGAACTGGATGAACTGCACGGCTCACTGGGTGTCCTGGTCGTGGCAGCGACCAACCGAATTGATCTCATGGAACCTGCTCTTCTCAGAGCGGGACGTTTTGACTACATCATTGACTTCCCCCGGCCTGCAAGGGACGAGAGGGTACAGATACTGGATATCTACCTCAAAGACATGCCGCTGGATCCAAAAGTCGACATCGGACATCTCGCCGACCTGGGCGAAGGATGGTCTGGTGCAGACATCGAGGCCATGTGCAAAAAGGCGGTCATGTTCGCTCTGGACGAATGCCTGACCAGTACCAAGAACCCGGATCTTAAAAAATGCGTCATTGGTCCCACTCATTTTGAGCAGGCTGCCGCACAAAACCGTGTTTCAAACGATAGCCCCCCACAGTCCGGCACTAACCTTTAGTTTCGGTTCCTGGGGGGGGTAATAAAAAAGGAATACAGATTGTTCAAGCCAGTTAAGAAGACCAGGGTTTACGAAGAGATCGTGGTCAAGGTCAAACATATGATCGCTAAAGGCCGGCTCAATTCGGGAGATCAGCTTCCTTCCGAACGGGAACTGGCGGAAGTATTCAACGTCAGCAGATCTTCGGTTCGGGAAGCACTCCGCTCACTGGAAACGCAGGGGTATCTGGAAAGCCGGCAGGGAGATGGAACATACATAGCCCGCCAGTCGTTGGAATCCATGGTCAACCCTCTGGCCACGGTTATCTTCACCGAAAAAGACGGCCAGATGGAACTTTTCGAGATGCGCCGGCTCTTTGAACCACAGCTGGCCTTCCTTGCAGCCGAACGAGCCACACCCGAGGAGATCATCATGCTCGGCAAGGCACTGGAGCTTCAGGAAGATGCTTTTGCAAAAGGGGAAAGTGGGGCAGAAGTTGACAAGGCATTTCACTACATCCTTGCGAAAGCAGCCAAAAACAAAGTCCTTTTGCGCATCATCGACAATATCATAGATCTTCTGGCCGAGAGCAGGGACAAATACCTTCAGGTGGAGGGAAGACCCGAGAGGTCTCTGGCTCGCCACAGGGAGGTTTTAAACGCGATCAGGTCCGGGGATAGGGAACTCGCTGCCAGGGTCATGCACGAACACCTGGAGGATATCGAGGTAAGCCTGTTCTCGGATAAAATAAGAGACAAAACAAAGAACACGACAGGAAAGGGGGGTAGAAAAAGTACGGTCCTTTAAAGAAGCTTTATCAGGTTTCTACACATGAACAAAGGAGGAAATACGTTATGTCACAAGAGGTGTATGAAGTCACAATTTGGGCACGTGGTGTGTTCCAGGACATGGAAGGACGACACGCGACCCTGCTGATGGCAAACGCTGCTGACCTTGGCGGCAAGTTTGTTCAGGCATGGGATGATTACGCAGACCTTCCGGACCGTGTTGGCGTACCGCTTCGCAAGTATGTTCGCCTTGCCGACGAAGAGATCGAGATGCGCTTCGTCTACGTGAACAACAACCCCTCGCTGGTTGTCCTCATGGACGATACCATCGTCAAGGGTATGAACATCCTCAGGGGCATGCCCCAGGGTGGTTCCCTCGTGGTTAACACCAAGAGGACACCTGATGAGATCCTGGCCTTTATCCCCAACAAGGAGCTTCTGGCCAACATCGTGTGCGTGGACGCCAGCGGCCTCGCTGCTGATACCGCCATCGATTTCATGGGATCCGAGGGTGGTGTGGAAGTTGCCGCCGTAGGTGCCGGCATTTCGGCACCCCTGGTTGGCGCAGCCGCCAAGGTCTGCGACAGGTTCACCATTGAGAACGTCGTGAAAGTCGCTTCCAACAAGAGTGCTGCGCAGGCCGGTTTCGATGCCGCACAGGTAAAAGCCCTGTAGTTGAAAGGAGAATAATATGTCCAGATTTATTATCCCGAAGCACCTTGAGGTCCCCCTGGGAGCCTGTCTGCCTGCACCTGTCAAGGAGCAGCCTGGCATGATCACCGGCAACTGGCGGACCGAACGGCCTGTCATTGATCACGAGGCCTGCACGACCTGTCTGAACTGCTTCATCTACTGCCCGGATGCCTGCTGGCACCTGGATGAGAAGACCGAGCAGATGGTGTGGAACGCTGATTACTGCAAGGGCTGCATGATTTGTGTTAACGAGTGCCCTGCGAACTGTCTCTCGACGGTAAACGAGCTTGAGTTCCCCGACGGCGTCGTTCGTCTGGAGAAACCCTTCTAAGAGGAGGTTTACAAGATGGCAAAAGAAGTATTTTACAGCGGTTGCGCTGCTGCGGCATACGGTGCCAAAGACGCAAGAGTCGAGGTAATCAGCTCGTACCCCATCCGCCCTTACACGGGCATCATGATGGAGCTCTCGAAGCTGGTTGCCAACGGTGAACTCGATGCTGAGTTCGTCCTGGGTGAAGGTGAGCATGCTCAGGTTTCCATCGCTTATGGAGCCTCCGCGGCTGGCGCCAGGGCCTACACCGGTAGTTCGGGTGTCGGCGTTGTGTACGCCATGGAGTGCTACTCTCCCGCCGCCGGCGGACGCCTGCCCTGTCAGATGGCCATTGCCGACCGTGCACTCGACCCCCCAGGTGACTTCGGGTCCGAGCACACTGACGTCATGAGCGCCAGGGACCAGGGTTGGATCATGGGTTGGGCCGAGTCCCCACAGGAAGTCTATGACAACACGATCATGTACTACAGGATCGGTGAGGACCACAGGGTTCAGCTGCCCCAGTTCTGCTGCCAGGATGGTTACTTTGTTTCCCATATCCCCGGCAAAATGCAGATGGAAGACCAGAAGGCTGTCGATGACTTCCTTCCGCCCTACAACCCGCCCCACCCCTTGAACCCCAAGAAGCCCATTAACCACGGTCCCCAGATCTTCCCGGACCAGGGCTCTGCCATTAACGTTCAGCGCGCCGTGGCCTTCGACGATATCGAAGCAGTCATCTCCGAAGTTGTGACAGACTACAACAAGGCTTTCGGCCGAAAGTACAGCCCCTTTGTGGACGAGTACATGATGGACGACGCTGATATCGCTTTCTTCATCCAGGGCGGCCACGCCCGGACCGCCCGTTATGCAGTGAACCATCTGCGCAAAAAGGGCGTGAAAGCCGGCGTTTCCAGGCTTCGCTTCATGAGGCCCTTCCCCACCGAGGCAGTTGCAGCTTCCCTGTCCAAGGTCAAGGCTGTTGGGGTCATTGAGACGAACACCTCCTACGGCGGAGTCACCCGCGGCGGCAACATCGCCCCCGAGGCAAGGGCTGCATGCTACAACCTGGACAACAGGCCCATCATCACCTCCTTCATGGCTGGTCTGGGCGGCGAGATCGTTACGCTGAACGAGTTCTACGCCATGGCCAAGGTTCTGTCCGATGCGGTCAAGAGCGGGAAAGCCAACAACTCCTACTGGATGAACTTCGAGAAGGAAGTTCTGGACACCCACAAGTAGGAAGAAGCTTTCTTGACTTTGCCAAGGATTACGATCCTGGCAAATTCGAAAGGAGAATAGGATAATGGCGATAGAAGTAAAAACGCAAAATCTGGAAATGGTAAAGTCGCTCCGACAGGTGCCCCAGGAGGAGCATTATGTTCCTGGTCACCGGACCTGTCAGGGTTGCGGACCGGCTCTTGTCTACAAATTGGTTTCCAAGGCCACTGGCGGAAACGCTATCTTCCTCGGCCCCACCGGCTGCATGTACGTGGCCAACACAAGCTACCTTTGTGCTCCCTTTGCCTATCCGTGGATGCACACCCAGATCACCAACGGCGGCGCTGTTGCCTCGGGTATTGAGGCTGCCTACCAGGTGCTGATCCGGAAGGGCAAGTACAAGGGCGAGCTGCCCAGCATCGTCGTCATGGCTGGTGACGGTGGCTCCATCGATATCGGCCTCCAGGCCATGTCGTCCATGATGTATCGTGGCCACGACGCTCTGTTCGTTATGTACGACAACGAGTCCTACGCCAACACAGGCATCCAGGTCTCCCCGGCGACCCCTTACGGCGCCAACACGACCTTCACGCCTCCTGGCAAAAACGTCCCCGAGGGCAGAGTGCTCTTCCCGAAGGACGCGCCTCAGCTGGTTATCGGTGGCCACCCGGCCGTGCACTATGTTGCCACGGCTTCCGTTGCCTACCCGGTGGATCTCATCAACAAGGTGCGCAAAGGCCTGAACTACAAGGGCCCGTCCTTCGTGCACCTGCACGCTCCCTGCCCCAAGGGATGGCTGTTCCCGGCGCAGAAGACCATCGAAGTTGCCAAGCTGGCCATCCAGACAGGCATGTGGGTCAACTACACGTGGGAGAACGGCGAGTACACCTACGACCACACACCCAAAGAGTACAAGCCTGTCAAGGAGTACATGAAGGGTCAGTATCGGTTTAACCATCTTTCCGATGCTCATTACGCCAAGATGCAGGCCTTCATCGATGCCAGGCTCAAGGCTCCCGGCAAGCCCATCGCAATCCCTGTGCTGGGTCCGAGAGAGCAGTAGTTAGAGAGTTGTATTGAGTAAGAAGAACGTTATGTAGTATGCTTAAAGCAATAGAAATTCCCAAGGTTCCGGCAGTCCTCATGGGTATTCCCAGGGGGCTGCCGGCGCCGTGGGACTTGGATGCAAACTCGTACAGATTTATGAAAGGGGGTGTGCCGACAAAGAGCATTAATGTTAAGTGATGACTTAGGGGGGTTAATATGGTCTAGGTTTTTCTTTTCAAGGAGGTATGAAGACCATGCAAATGCTAAGAACACGTTTTTTCATTCTGTTGTTGGTCCCGATCGCCTGTATCTTTCTCTTTGGCCAGGTAGCAGAGGCTGCCGATTGGCCCACCAGGCCGGTTGAGTGGACGATATCGGCTGGTGCCGGTGGTGGCGCTGACAAGTATGCCAGATTCCTTATTGGTCTCAACGTCAAGGGTAAGTATATCAGCGAGCCTATTATTCCCGTTAACAAGCCCGGCGGTGCCGGAGCGGTTGCCATGCAGTCAGTCCTTGGTCAGAA
>JALHUC010000422.1 GCA_022865845.1 bacterium
AGACCATTCGGGAAAACTGCGTTTTCATCGTTACCAGAAATCTTGGGAGAGCTTTGATCCAGGGCAGCGTCTGCTGGAAAATGGCTGTTTGGTGGATAGGCGTCTTTTGGATAGGTGCCTGGCAGATCGGCCTCGTTGTCATGGACCGGGAATTGATCCGGATGCTGGGCGACCGTTATCTGATCCAGACCGTTCATGTGCCCCCGGAGGTTCTCGCCTCCCAATACCGTTATCCGACGAATTGTGTTCTCCAGTTCACGTATGTTGCCAGGCCACCGGTAGTTGAAAAGAAAGTTTTTCGCGTCGTCGTCCAGGTGGACCGGAGTTTTATTATACTGCCGCGCGAACTTGTTCCTGAAATAGTCGATAAGAGTTTCCAACTGCTTAAGACGCTCGCGAAGCGGAGGCACATTGATATGGACAACGTTGAGACGGAAGAACAGGTCGTCACGGAAAGATCCTCTTTGAACACACTCTTGAAGGTCCTGATTGGTGGCAACAATGATACGGACATCTACCCGGACTTCCCTGGTGGAGCCGAGAGTGGAAACAGTCCCATCCTGAAGAACATGCAGCAATTTGGACTGCAGCGGATAGGACAGTTCGCTGATCTCGTCCAGAAATAGAACCCCCCCATCAGCTGCTTCGAACTTCCCGGGTTTCCGGCGATAGGCGCCCGTAAAAGCGCCGCGCTCATATCCAAACAGTTCACTTTCAAGCAATTCCGAAGGAATGGCGGCGCAGTTCACCTTGATGAAGGGTCCCTTGCGACTGGATTTACCGTAGATGTATTTGGCTACGATCTCTTTACCGGTTCCACTTTCCCCGGTAATAAGAACCGGGAGATCAACATCCAGGATCTTGTCCACCACCTGACCCACCGCGGCCATTTTAGCGGACCCTTCAAAGATGACCTCGTCCGGAAGGGGCTGGAAATCATTTTCTTCCTTCTTAAAACTGGATTCATGTGCATCTTCAGGAGACCGGTTATCGTGATCAACTGCCAGGATTCGCTGAACACTTGCGTGTAAACGCTCCTTATTCACCGGTTTAATCAGGTAGTCTGTAACTCCAAGACGCATCACCTCAATAGCATCCTGGGCAGTATCCCCGCAGATAACCACGACAGGGAGGGTCGGCCTTGTTGTTTTCACTGACCGGACGAGCTCCTCAACCCGGGAATCGCAGTTAGTGTAGTCGAGGATCAGAAGATCCCAGATACCGCTCCCCAGAGTGGATCCCAGATGGCCGAAGTTCTCAAGCAGTTCGATCTCCGCCGAAAGTTCTTCCATGATCCAGGATCTGTACTCAGCCGCCTCTTTTGGTGGCCCCGCCACGAGTATCCTCAATTTCAGGACCGCTCCTTTCCGAATTTGGTCTGCTTAGATAGCAGTTGGAGCTATTTACAGAGCAAGATGCATGCCACTATAGCGAAAACATTTACATATACTTTGGAATGAGGGGCTTACGGGGGAAGATGGATTCTACTTGATAGTCTATATAGGACTAAAAGGAGATAAATTTACATATATATTGGTAATTATTTTCCCACTGGATATAAATTTTCCCAAATTAACTACGGCCTCACAATACCACAATCCTTGATCTTGTATAGGAGGGCCTTGTAGCTGACCTTGAGGATCAGGGCCGCCCTGGAGCGGTTCCACCGGGTGGCCTCAAGAACACTGAGGATAGCCTTTCTCTCCGCTTCGCGCGCCGCAATTCGGGCTATCTCTTTCAGGGGCATGCCCTCGTGAGGGTGCCTCTGGCTTACTTCAGAACCTCCGTTTTGATCTGGAACTGGATCCGCATCCTGAATCAAGCCACTTATCGGCCTTTCAGCGGGATCGTGGGGATCGATCCGGGGAGCTTCAGTCAGTTCAAATCCACTGCCCAGTTTACCCAGGACCACGTATCTGCTGACAGCGTTTTCAAGTTCTCTAACGTTACCAGGCCAAGAGTACTTCAGGAGATACTCTCTTGTCTCATCGTCAAATTCCGCACTCTTTCCGAACTTCTGGTTGGTGCGGAGGAGGAAATGATCGGCAAGGATCATGATGTCCGATGGACGCTCACATAGGGGAGGAACGTGGATCCTGATGACGTTGAGTCGATAATACAGGTCGGAGCGAAACTCCCCCTTATTGACCGCACTTTCTATATTCCGGTTGGTGGCAACAACTATCCTCGCTTTGGATTTGATTGTCTTGTTGCTGCCGAGCCTTGAAAAACTCCCATCCTGGAGAACATGGAGAAGCTTTGACTGAAGTTCCAGTTCCAACTCCCCGATCTCATCTAAAAAAAAAGTACCGTCGTTAGCCCTTTCGAATTTGGCCGGTTTGGATTTAACCGCGCCCGTAAACGCACCCTTTTCAAATCCGAAAAGCTCTCCCTCAAGCAAATTAGCCGGCAAGGCTGCGCAGTTCACCTTGACAAAGGGACCATTTCTCCGGTCCGAACGCTGATGGATCTCCCGGGCCACCAGCTCCTTGCCCACCCCGCTCGCCCCGGTTATGAGCACCGGAACAGTGGTGGAGGCGACCCGCTGAATAGTTTCCATGATCGAAGCCATGGCGCTGCTTGTGTACAGGAAACGCGCATCATCGTGAAAAGCGTTGCGCTGTTGGCCCCGGTCAATCTCCACCTGGAGCTGGCGATACTGAAGCGCCTCGTTAACAGCGATACGGACATTTTCCAGCTTGAACGGTTTAGGAATAAAATCCAACGCCCCCAGTCTCATCGCCTCAACAATGGTGTCCACTCCATCGTCAGCTGACAGGACGATAGCCTTAATAAACGGATAACGTTTGCGAACGACCCCCAGGAACTCTATACCGCCCATTCCCGGCAAGGAAAGATCCAGGACGATTACCTCCGGCACTGGTCCCGCGTCGATCTGGGAAAAGGCTTCTTCGCAGCTGGCAGCCATGAACAGTTTACGACTGCCCTCATCAAGGCCAGCCTGAAGAAGTTTTCTTACCATCGGATCATCTTCGATGACCATGACGGTGTTACCTTTTCTGGTTTGCGGGTCGTTTGGCATGGGAAGCAAGCCTGCAGTACGTTTCACCTCTGTTAGAATTGGTCAATTCATATAAACTTACGGACTATTGTGTAAAAAACTATCCATTTTGTAAACAATATTACATGATTTATTTTGTAATCGCATTTTAAATTAGGCATAAGATGTATTTTTTTACTTATCTCCAAACACTTATCTCTCAGAACTTCAGGGGACTCCCACTCTCCCACGCATCAAATCCCCCTGTTAGCATCAAATCCCCCTTCCCCTGTTGGGTTCTTCATTCTATAATACACCCGTGCCGGAGTGGTGAAACTGGTAGACGCAGGGGACTCAAAATCCCCCGGGGGTAACCCCATCCCGGTTCGATTCCGGGCTTCGGCACCATTACAACAACTAAGGCCCCTTTCGGGGCCTTTTCCATTTCCATAGCCCGGATGAGAACTTGACCGCAGGTCAGGGTGAGCTTGCCCTTCGCACGCCGATGGAGTGACGAAGGGATTCCGGGCTTCGGCACCAGCCAATAAAAAATGCGCCCTACCGGGACGCTTTTTTATTGGGGTTCCGGGTTCCGGGTTCGGGGTTCGGGGACCGGGTCAGGAATCCAGCTGAACTTGCTTGCCACGTCGTAGCTGAAAGCGTAGACGGGTCATCGCGAACCGTCGACCATGTGAAGCGATCTCGGTTTCTATAAAAGCGATAAGTGCTGTCTCTCGCAGAGTCCGCGAAGGACGCAGAGGAAGGCTTGAATCTTGGTTAAGGCACAGTTGCTATAAAGGCGACGTTTTTTACCGCAGAGTTCGTCACGCCTCTGGCGTGAAAGGCTTCGGACGCTGAGGAATGTTTCAACCTGGGTGAAAGAACGGTTGCTATAAAGGCGATGTTTAATGAAACACAAAGTACACAAAGTTACACGAAGGGGGGCAG
>JALHUC010000423.1 GCA_022865845.1 bacterium
ATATGAAGTATATGAACTCTCGCATCGTGAGCGCCTGCTTCCTCCAGGGCCCTTAACATCACCCATTCCGAATTCGGACCCATGGCGACGCAGCAGAGGATACTTTTCACAGCCGGTGACATGAAACTACCTCCCTTTCTTTCCTGACTACCCCTGATTGTGGTCAACTCTCTCTGCAATTCAGGCCAGGGCCATACGGCTCTCGTTCCTCCTGCGGCGAACCTGGTTGAAGGCGATGAAACCGAAGATGACCAGACCGACAACGTACATGATGTATTTATTCTCGAGCCCGATGAACTGGGCGGAATAACCAGGCTGCATCATGACGAAAGCGACCAAGAGGAAGAAGGGGACCTCGTACCAGGCGTTCCGATGCGTGAACCATCCCTGGGTCGCAGATGCAAAGGCAAAGTTACCGATACAGGCTGTGAGGAAAATGAGGATGGCCAGCCCCCAGCTGTTGATATTGTGCAGGATCAGATCATGGTTGAATATGAACATGACCGCGATCATGGCCGTGCGGATATCGTAGAGGAACCCCTGGATCCCCGTGGGTATGGGAGGTGACTTGGCAATGGCCGCCGCCGCATAGGCGGCAAGCCCAACGGGCGGGGTGTCATCAGCCAGGATTCCGAAGTAGAAACAGAACAGGTGGGCCGCCATGATAGGGACAATGAAGCCATTTGCAGCACCAACCTCCACTATAATAGGTGCGGTGAGGGCCGCCATGACGATGTAGGTGGCTGTAGTAGGCAGCCCCATGCCCAGGATAAGGCTGGCCAGAGCGGTAATGAACACAAGGGCGAAAATATTGCCGCCGGACAGAAATTCAACTATTTCGGTGATGATCCCGCCGATCCCCATTGTCACGACACCGACGATGATCCCCGCGGCGGCCGTGGCGATGGCAACGGTCACCATGTTGCGGCCGCCGGCTGCCATGGACTCCACGATGGTTTTCAGGCTCTGGATAAACCCTGGCGCTATCGGTTCCTTGTTAAGGTACCTCTTGATCGGTTCCTGGAAGAGCATTACAAAGAACATGGCGACGATGGCCCTGAAGGCGGCCAGTTCAGGCGAGTGCCTGGGAACCACCAGCTCGTATACAAGGACCCCGATGGGGAGCAGGTAGTGGAGCCCACCTCGAAGTGTCCTTAATAAATTGGGTATCTCATTCTTGGTCAACCCCCTCAAACCCGCCTTGGACGCCTCCACATGGACAATAAAAAACAGGGTCGCATAGGAAACGAAGGCCGGGATGGCCGCGGCCTTGATGACATCCAGGTAAGATACGTTCAGGTACTCGGCGATAATAAAGGCTGCCGCTCCCATGATGGGGGGTGCGATCTGGCCGTCAGTGCTGGCCGCCACCTCGATGGCGGCGGCCTTTGTGGGTGAATACCCCACCTTTATCATGAGGGGGATGGTGAAGGTCCCAGTGGTGACGATGTTGGCGATGGATGACCCTGAAACCATCCCGGTAAGTCCGGAACCTACCACTGCCGCCTTGGCAGGCCCTCCCTTGAACCTTCCCAGCATACTCAGTGCAAGGTTAATGAAAAATCGTCCTCCTCCGGCCCTTTCCAGCATGGTACCGAAAAGGACGAAGAGAAAGACGATCGTCGCAGACACATCCAGGGGTATCCCGTAGATCCCCTCTGTCTGCATGGCCATTTTTCCAATATATTTCTGCAAGGACGCGCTCTTGAAAGCCATGAATTCAGGCATGTGCTCGGCAAAGAAGACGTAGCCGGTAAAAGCTGAAGCGATCACCGTCAGACCAGGACCGACGACCCTTCGCGCCGCCTCGAGAAGGAAGAGGACCAGGACTACCCCCACGATTATGTCCCTCAGGATAGGCGCCCCCTGCCGGCTGGCAATGCCCTCGTAATCGAGGAATACGTAAAGAGACGCGAAACAGGCTATCAGGGCAAGAGCATAATCAAAAAACGGTATTCGTGTCCTGGTGGACAGAAAAGACCAGAAGCCTGTGCGAGGTTTCTTGAGGGTCGGGTAGCTCGTGAAGGCAATGAGCATGGCGAAACCGAGATGGACAGCCCTGATGATCACTGTATCGAGGAGCCACACACTTGCAATAGACAGCTGGAACAGGCACCATACGACGGCGATGGTCGGAATGACCCATTTGTCCATCCCGACCAAGTGGCGGTAGCCGGCAGCCTCCTCCTCAGCGAGCCTTTTGGCTTCTTCTACGCCTTCATCGGAATCCACCTCCTCGAAG
>JALHUC010000424.1 GCA_022865845.1 bacterium
CGGCGACCTGTCACGGCATAGCCGACTTGTGAGGGCAAAGCCATTGGCGACGCCCCAAGGCGACGACGGAAGCTGAAAGCGAAGACGGGTGGCACTTGTATAATAAACGCGACTGGACTCCGGGTCCCCGCCTGGAGTGACAAGCAAAAGATCATTCCGAAAACTCTACAAATTAAAGACAATTACCAGTAATATGCCCATCTGAAGGTTTATTAAAGGAGAGTCTATAGTTCCTCTGCAGTGGGAGAACAGGTTTTGGCCAAAAGTATTACGAAGATCACCAGGTGCAACTACAAGTGACCGGAGCAGGCATTTTCACCATAATTGTCGTTCTCGGCATGCTGGTCGCCCTTGCTTTAGAGGTCCTGGCTCCAGATGTTATTCTGTTCATCAGCCTGGCGATACTGTTCCTCACCGGTGTCCTGACTCCCCAGGAAGCTTTTATAGGTTTTTCAAACCAGGGGATGCTGACTGTGGGGATCCTCTTCATCGTCGCCTATGCGGCACAATCTTCCGGTATCCTGGAGGTGTTTGCGGGACGCGTCATGGGGAAGGGGCACGGTCTCAGGCGCTCACTGCTGCGGATGATCGTTCCGGTTTCTGCCATGTCAGCGTTCCTCAACAACACCCCTGTTGTCGCCATGTTCACGCCCGCCGTGAGGGACTGGGCCAAAGCGAGGGGGTTTTCTCCCTCCAAATTCCTGATCCCTCTTTCCTACGCTTCCATCTTTGGCGGGGTCTGTACCCTCATCGGCACATCCACGAACCTTGTGGTTAACGGCCTTCTCCAGCAGGAACTGGATCGCTCCCTCACCCTTTTCGAACTCGCCTGGGTGGGACTGCCAATAGCTATTGTGGGGACCCTTTATCTCGTACTCATAGGTCACCGCCTGCTTCCTGACCACAACGACCCGGTGGAGGATCTCATGGAAACAGGACGGGAATACCTTGTTACAATGGAGGTTCGGGAAGGATGCCCCCTGGTCGATCAGAAAGTGGCCGAAGCCGGCTTAAGAAACCTCCAGGGTCTATTCCTGGCGGAGATCGTGCGCAACGGTGAATCCATCGGCCCGGTCAAACCCACCGACAGGATCCGCCTTGGTGACGGACTTGTCTTCACCGGCCTCGTCAACTCCATACTCCAGCTCCAGAAGATCGACCAGCTCATTCCCCTGGACGAACCGCGCCTCTACCACGACCTGAGACAGAGTGGACAGGGGCGGATCATCGAAGCGGTGGTCTCTCGGGCATCCCCCATGCTTGGCCGGACCATAAAGGAAGGAAACTTTCGAGCCCGCTACAACGCCGTCGTCCTGGCCGTTCACCGTAACGGTGTGCGGATCAGCGCGAAGATCGGCGACATAGTCCTGAAACCGGGAGACACACTTCTTATTCTGGGCAGCGACGACTTTCTCAAAACCTGGAACCGTTCCAGGGAGTTTTACATGCTCTCCAAGGTGTCCGACGTTCCTGCCGTAGACCGTTTCAAAGCCACGGTAGCCGTTGTCAGCCTGGCAGCGATGATCCTTCTTGCGGGATTGGGCATTCTTTCCATCTTCAAGGCAGCTATTCTTGCCGCGTCAGTCCTGCTGCTGACTCGAACCGTCACACCAACCGAGGCCCGAAGATCCATCGAGATGAACGTTCTCATCGTCATCGCCTGCGCCTTCGGTATCAGCAAGGCGCTGGACAAGACCGGCGCGGCAACCTATATCGCTCAATCCATTATTGGAGCCGTTCAGGTAATGGGCCCCCTGGGTGTTCTGGGCGCCATCTACCTGGTAACATCCATGCTGACGGAGGTTATCACCAACAATGCGGCAGCGGCCCTGGCGTTTCCCATAGCGATCTCAGCCGCGGCCCAGGTCAACGCCGATCCCATGCCCTTCGTCATCGCCGTTGCTGTGGGAGCATCCGCGGCATTTTCGACCCCCTTCGGGTACCAGACCAACATGATCGTCTACGGTCCAGGCGGCTACCGGTTCCGGGATTTTGTAAAGGTGGGGCTGCCGCTGAACATCATCATTATGATCGTAGCGCTGCTGATAATTCCTAGAGTGTGGGGGTTTTAAGTACGATAGGACGCGGTGACACGGAGACGCGGCGACACGGAGTGGTTAATGTATGAGACGATGTGACGCGGGGACACGAAGACGCGGTGACTCGGTGAAAAACCCGAAGTCTAATGGTTCTGGATTTGCATACTTCTTTGAAAGAATAAACCACTTTCAAAGGAGTGAGCTATGTCAAGGAACATCAGGGATTTCAGAGAGTTGCGAGTTTATGATACGGCAATGGATATGGCCATGGAGATATTCCGAGTTACATCGGGTTTCACAAAGGAAGAGAAGTACTCACTGACAGATCAGATTCGAAGGTCATCCCGATCTGTTTGCGCCAACATTGCTGAAGCCTGGAGAAAAAGAAGGTATCGGGCGGCCTTTGTAGCCAAACTGAGTGACGCAGAGAGCGAAGCAGCTGAAACCCAGGTCTGGCTGGAGTTTTCAAGGAAATGCGGCTATTTATCTGATGACAGAGCCCGTGAGATGAATACATCCTATGAATACGTCATATCCTGTCCTGTGAAGATGATCCAGAATGCCGATGATTGGACATTAAGGGTGAAGAAATGAAGATAGATATGGTTTTAGCATGCCCCGCGTCACCGTGTCACCGTGTCACCGCGTCCCGTGCTCTACTTAACCCCGCGTCACCGCGTCCTCGAGTCTCCGCGTCCCATGTCGACCGGGGTGCCAACTCATGACCAACAAAAACCTCACATGGCACACCGGGAATATAACACCAGCAGACCGTAAAAAAGCATTCGGCCATGATTCCTGCGTTCTCTGGCTGACAGGTATGTCCGGATCAGGGAAGTCCACCATCGCAGCCGAGGTGGAGCGGGCCCTGATGGAGAGGGCCGTCCACTCGTACGTACTGGATGGTGATAACATTCGTCACGGACTCAACAGTGACCTGGGTTTCTCCGATGATGACAGGACAGAAAACATCCGCCGCATCGGTGAGGTGACAAAACTGTTTGCTGATGCCGGCATGGTAGTGATCACCGCTTTCATTTCGCCCTTCAGGGAGGACAGAGATCGTGTCCGCTCCCTTATGGGTCCTGGTAAATTTTTCGAGATATTCGCCATGTGCTCCCTTGAACTTTGTGAGGAGAGAGATCCCAAAGGACTTTACGCTAAAGCGAGAGCGGGGAAGATCAGCGATTTTACCGGCATCGACAGCCCCTATGAGGAACCGTTGGATCCGGAACTGGTCCTGGACACCGGGGAACTGAGTTTGGAAGCGTGCGTAAATCGGGTTATTGCGCTGTTGGAGGAATCGGGTATTATTCACGCCGGGAAGGAATCAGACGCGGCGACGCGGAGACGCGGAGACACGGAGCTATGACCAGATGCGCAGACGGGGAGACGCGGGGACGCGGGGACGCGGAGAGACAGGCACCAGAGAACACGACTTTTGCCTTTTTAGCCCTTACGATTTTCCCCCGTGTCCCGTGCCCTACTTTGCGCCGTGTCACCGTGTCACCGTGTCTCATGATACTACCCTCAGTGGAAAGAATACTAACAGGAGTATAATTAACATGGACCATTTGGAGCGTCTTGAAAATCAATCCATCTACATCCTCCGGGAGGCCTACAAGAACTTCGGCAACCTCGGCATGCTTTGGTCCATTGGAAAGGATTCCACAGTCCTGCTGTGGCTTGCACGCAAGGCGTTTTACGGCCACGTCCCCTTTCCCCTGATCCACATCGATACGACCTACAAGATCCCCGAGATGATCGAATGGAGAGACAACCTCGCAAAAGAACTGAACTTTAAGCTGGTCGTCGCCTCCAACGACAAAGCCCTCGCCGAGGGGATGCACCCTGACCGGGGCCGCATCGAGTGCTGTACAGCCCTCAAAACGGAGGGGCTTGAAATAGCACTGAAAGAAGGGGCCTACGAGGGGATCATCGCCGGGGTCCGTGCCGACGAAGAGGGTACCCGGGCCAAGGAGAGGTACTTCTCCGCCAGGGACGAGTACAACGACTGGGAGTTCAGGGAGCAGCCGCCGGAGCTTTGGGACCAGTTCAAAACCCGCTTCGCCCCGGGAACCCACGTCCGGGTCCATCCCCTCCTTGACTGGACCGAGATCAACGTCTGGGAGTATATCCACCGGGAGAATGTTAAAGTTGTAGACCTTTATTTCGACCAGGGAGACGGGAAACGGTACCGCAGCCTTGGCTGCGCTCCATGCACCAGCAGGATCGACTCTACTGCCACCACCATCCCCGAGATCATCGCTGAGCTCAGGGCCACGAAGATCCCCGAAAGATCAGGGCGGGCCCAGGATGCCAACCGCGGTATGGAGATCCTCCGCAAAGATGGGTACATGTAATGACAGTGACAAAAAATCCCACACAGACTCAGGAAAGTGATCACAAAGAGAACTTCCAGGTGGTGTTCGTCGGCCACGTGGACCACGGCAAGTCCACCCTGTTGGGGAGGATCTATGCTGACACCGGCTCCATCCCCGATGGACACGTGGAGAAGGTAAAGGAAATCTGCGATAAACAGGGCAAGATCTTCGAATATGCCTTCCTTTTCGACGCCTTCATCGAGGAACAGGAGCAGGGGATCACTATCGACACGGCCCGGACCTTCTTTAACTGGAAGAACCGGGAGTACATCATCATCGACGCCCCGGGTCACAAGGAGTTTTTAAAAAATATGATCTCCGGCGCGGCCCGTGCAGATGCCGCGATCCTCGTCATCGATGCCGCTGAGGGGATCCGCCAGCAGTCCAGGCAGCACGGATACATGCTCAGCCTCCTGGGCATCCGCCAGGTGGCGGTGGTGGTCAACAAGATGGACCTGGTCAAGTACGACGAAAAGACCTTCCGGCACATCGAAAAGGAGTTCGCGGCCTATTTGAAGGAGCTCAATGTCCACGCCAGACAGTTTATCCCCGCTTCAGCAAGGGAGGGCGACAACGTTGTGGAGGCCTCGGACAATATGCCGTGGTACGAGGGCACGACTGTTCTCGAGGCTCTGGAGAAGTTTGAGATACTTCCGCCTCCGGCCAACCAGCCCCTGCGGTTCCCGGTCCAGGACATCTACAAGTTCGATGAGCGCAGGATCATCGCCGGGCGCATCGCCTCGGGTACCCTGAGCATAGGTGACCGCCTGGTGTTCTCACCTTCAAACAAGACCGCCGTGGTTCGGACTATTGAGACCTTTAACGTCTCCGTTCCCCCGCAATCCGTGTCTGCTGGCTGGTCTACCGGGGTTACCCTGGACGAACAGATCTTCATCGAGCGGGGGGAGATCGCCTCCCTGGCCGATGGCGCGCCGGATGTGTCCTCCCTGTTCAGGGCCAACGTGTTCTGGATGGGCATGAACCCCCTGAAGGAGGGCGAAAGTTATTACCTGCGGCTCGCCACCCGAGAGATGGAAATGAACGTTGTCACAATCCACAACACCATAGACGCGGAGACTCTGGGTACCACCAGCTCCACAGGTGAGATTCCTCGCTACGGAGTTGCTGAGGTCACCATTCGGACGAAACACCCCATAGCCTTTGACCGCTACTCGGACATCGAGGCAACCGGCCGGTTCGTTATCGTGGAGGGGTACGACGTGAGCGGGGGAGGGATCATCATGGAACCCCTCGAGGATGAACTGCGGGAGTTCCGCGAGGAGGCTAGGCTCCGGGAGTTTTTGTGGCGAAAGGGAGAGGTGAAGCTCAACGAGCGGATCAGCCGTAGCGGACACAACCCCGGTCTCATCCTCTTTACCGGGGAACAGGGTACCGGAAAAGCACGCCTGGGCCGGATACTGGAGCGACGGCTGTTCTCAAGCGGGAAGAACGTCTACCTGCTGGACGCGAAAAATATCCAGCTGAGCCTGGGCCGGGATCTGCCCGAGTCGGACAAGATGGAGTTGGTAAGGAGGTTCAGCGAGGTGACGCAGATCCTGCTGCGTTCAGGTCAGATCGTGGTCTCCACCACCAACACCTTTGCCCTGGCGGACCACCAGCCCATAAGGGAACTGGTCCATCCCCACAACGTTGTGACGGTCCACATGTCCTTCGAAAAAGGGGAACTTCCGGAAAACACCGACCTTAACTTCCTGGAATCGGACGATCTCGAAGAAGCGGCCAAACAGATCGTCAAGAGTATGGAGGAAAAGGGCATATTGTTTTAAGGGCAGTCCAACGCCCAAAGTCCAAGGCCCA
>JALHUC010000041.1 GCA_022865845.1 bacterium
GTCTCGCGCAGAGTCGCAGGGCTCGCAGGGGAAAGCAACAGCCCGACAAGATTTAACCCTGATCTGGTTTGAACTTAACCGCGTTCTCTGCGTCTCTAGCGAATCACGCCGATGGCGTGATGAGCGGGCGAGAGGAAGCCTTTTTTTGGAATTGTGAAATGTGAAAAGTGAAGCGTGAAGTTACTATGACGCGGAGATAAGTGCGATGAGCTGTATTAAAGTCAAAATTTGCGGTATTACCCGTCTCCAGGATGCCCTGGACGCGTGCGAAATGGGAGCCGATATCCTGGGTTTTAACTTCGTGCCGGCAAGCCCCAGGTACCTGAACCCATACACGGCCAGGGAGATCATATCCCGGCTGCCGCCTTTCGTGACAAGAGTGGGTGTCTTCGCCGACGAGGAGCTGTCTGTTCTTAACGACATGACGACCTTCCTGAACCTTGACGCGGTGCAGCTGCATGGCAGTGAAGATGCCCAATATTGCCGCATGGTGAAAGGCTCGGTGGTCAAGGCGATCCGCGTGTCTCTTCCATCGGATCTGGAAGGGCTGGACGGACTCGATGTTTCAGCATATCTTCTGGATGCCAGGGTGGAGGGCTTTCTGGGTGGATCAGGCCAGACCTTTCCCTGGCAATTGGCAAAGGGGTTCTGCCGGTCCCAAAGGGTTTTCGTAGCGGGGGGACTGACCCCGGAAAATGTGGGCGATGCCGTTCGAACCTTGACCCCTTACGGCGTGGATGCTGCCTCCGGTGTGGAAACTGAACCCGGGATCAAGGATCCTGTCCTCATGGAGCGGTTCATCAGAACTGCCAGGTGCGCCGGCATCGGAAACGGAGGAGGATGCAGTGAAGCTGTTTGCTGAAAACCCCGACAGGGACGGTTTTTTCGGGCCCTTCGGAGGCATTTATATGCCGGAGATCCTGATGCCGGCCGTAAAGGAACTTGGCAGGGCCTTCGAAGAAGCTAGAGCGGATGAGACCTTCAACCTTGAGCTTGCCAGGGTCATGCGTGAATTCTCGGGAAGGCCGACCCCTCTTACCACTGCGGCTCGCTTTGCCGGAGCAGGCCAGGATCTTGTATTGGAACTCAAGAGAGAGGACCTTAACCACACGGGCGCCCACAAGATCAACAACACTCTCGGCCAGGTGATGCTGGCGTTGAGGATGAAAAAGACGCGGATCATAGCGGAAACGGGGGCCGGACAGCACGGTGTGGCAACAGCCACTGCGGCTGCTCTTTACGGTTTGCCCTGTGTGGTCTACATGGGAGTGGAGGATGTCCACAGGCAGGCCCCCAACGTGGAGAGAATGAAGCTTCTGGGAGCCGAGGTCAGGCCTGTTCATCAGGGAGCGGGGACGTTAAAGGACGCCGTCAACGAAGCCCTCAGGGACTGGGTCCGCAACGTGGACGACACCTACTATGTCCTGGGCTCCGCCGTGGGTTCCCACCCCTACCCGGTCATGGTCCGGCATTTTCAGTCGGTCATCGGGAAGGAAGCCAGGGGGCAGTTTCAGGATAAATACGAAGGGCTGCCGGATGTGCTGGTGGCTTGTGTGGGGGGGGGTAGCAACGCTGTCGGCCTTTTCCACCCGTTCCTGAACGACCCGGTGCAGATGATAGGTGTGGAGGCCGGAGGTACAGGGTCCGCGCCGGGAGAGCATGGGGCTTCATTGGGTCTGGGTAGTCCCGGTATTTTCCACGGCAGCATCAGCTACCTTCTCCAGAACGATGATGGACAGATCGTCACGGCCCACTCGGTATCAGCCGGTCTCGACTATCCGGGGGTGGGACCCGAGCACAGCTACTGGAAGGATGCGGGGAGGGTGACCTACGAAAGGGTGAGCGATGAAGAGGCCCTGGAGGCCACGGACCTGTTCACCCGGGAGGAGGGGATCCTGCCGGCCCTGGAGACCGCCCACGCCATAGCATGGATCCACCGGGAGAGGGAGTCGCTGAAAGGAAAAAAAGTCCTTTTGTGCCTTTCAGGGAGAGGCGATAAGGATATGGAGACGCTTTTAGCTGGCAAATAAAACCTGTTGCCAGCTTAGTGCACTGGTGCACCGGTGCACTTGTGCACAAGAGTCGACCATCAGTTACAAACTGAACGCAAAGGAGCAAAATGGACCGAATTTCAAAAGTGTTCAGGACCGAGCATAAAACCCTCATCATTTACCTCACCGCGGGATACCCTTCCATCGGGCTGGACGAGGAGTTGGCCATTACAGCTATCGACGCAGGGGCCGACATCCTGGAGCTGGGGTTCCCCTTTTCGGATCCCATCGCGGACGGGCCCCTTATTCAGGATGCGTCCCATAAGGCGTTAGACAACGGAATGACCCTGGCCGGCGTGATCGATCTGGCGGCCAGGATCAGGGCGAAGAGGGATGTCCCCATCATCCTCATGGGTTACGCCAATCCGGTCCATCACATGGGGTACGATACCTTCTCGGAA
>JALHUC010000425.1 GCA_022865845.1 bacterium
GTACTGGGTACTGGGTACTGGGTACTGGGTACTGGGTACTGGGTACTGGGTACTGGGTACTGGGTACTGGGTACTGGGTACTGGGTACTGGGTACTGGGTACTGGGTACTGGGTACTGAAGCATTTTAACCACTCTCCCGCCCCGCCACAAGGTCCAGGAACCTGCCGATAACAAAAGAACCGCCAAACCGTACCTGGTTCAAATACAGTCTCACCCCATCCAGGATCTCCTCCGGCTCGGAAACGATCCCGTTCTCCGCTTCCAGGTCCATGGCAACCCACTCCCGAACCATCTCCTCGTCGATCTCCAGGTGAAACTGCATACCGTAGATGTTGGTCCCTGCCCTGAAGGCCTGATTTTCAAACTTATCAGAGCTGGCGAGGTTCACGGTACCTTCCGGCAGATCAAAAGTATCCCCGTGCCAGTGCAGAACAGGAAGAACATGGTCCACACCTGCCAGTAGGGGATCTACCATACCGCTTTGGGTCAGGGTCACCTCACCCCATCCAACCTCGGGTTGATCGCCCGCATATACCGTGGCGCCCATGGCGCTGGCAATGAGCTGCGCTCCGAGACACACACCCAGGATGGGGATACCCCTCCCTATGGCCTCAAGGAGAAGTCCCTTTTCCTTTTCTATCTCCATGGTGCCGTCGTAGACAGACATGGGCCCGCCCATGGAGATGATCCCGGTAAAACCTGCAACTCCAAGGGGGACCCCTTCCTCGGGTACATCTATTATCTTGTAGGGAAGTCCCCTTCCCTCAAGCATGTCCTCGATGAGGCCAGGACCTTCATAGGGAACATGCTGTAAAACGATCAGCATAAAACGAGAGCCTTAGGAGGTTACAGATTCGGTAAGGATTTTACCAAGGTCTCTGCACTCAGCCAGGTCCTGCTCCGTAACCATCAGCTTAGCTTTAACACCCTCCACAGGGACTTTCAGCTTGATAGCTTTCATCCGATCCTCAATGAACTTCACTGCCTCACCGCTCCATCCGAAGCAGCCAAAGGCAGCACCGGCCTTCCCCCTTAGTTTGAGGGTAGCCAGGGAGGACAGAAAATCCCATACAGGTTTCACTGCATCCCCGTTAATAGTGAGGGATCCTACCGCCAGAGCGTCGGCATTCTCAACCTCATCCAGGATCGAACCCGCTTCTGTCACCTCAAGATCGAAAAGGGTGACATCAGCCCCAGCGCCCCGACAGCCCTCGGCCACGCTTTCGGCCATGCGCCGCGTGTTGCCGTAACTGGATGCATAAAACACCAGAACCCTGGGTTTCTCGCCCTTAGGCGGCGCCGCACACCAGTTCCTGCATTCTTCAATGTATTTATTAATATCGGTGCGGAGAATAGGACCGTGGCTGGGAGCGATCATCTGGATAGGGAGATCCTCTATCTTGTCCATGGCCTTGACGGCGAATTCCTTGAAAGGACGGATAATATGATCAAAATAGTACTTGCGGGCATGGGTAAAATCATCCAACTCATCATCGAACATCCGGTCATCGGCATAATGGCTGCCCAGAAAATCACAGGGGAACAGGATGCCATGCTCCCTTACGAAGGTGAACATGGTGTCGGGCCAATGAAGGAATGGAGCCTGGATGAACTCCAGGGTCACACCCCCCAGATCGATGGAATCGCCATCCCCCACCGCCTGGACATCCACATCCCTGTTCAGTATCCCTTTGATGAAAGGAACACCGTTTTTGGAGGCGACGATTTGAGCGGACTTTGCCTCCCGCAGGATTTTGTCCAGGGACCCTGAGTGATCCGGTTCCGTGTGGTTCATGATGATATAGTCGATCTGTGCCGGATCTACCAGGGTCTCAATGGTGGAAAGGTAAGAGTCGTAGAACCTGGCCTTCACCGTTTCAATAAGGGCGCAGCCTTTGGATCCCTGAACCAGGTAGGAGTTGTAGGTCGTTCCCTGCTCCGCCTTCATGATCACGTCAAAAACACGAATGTCCCTGTCGATAGCACCTATCCAGTGAACACCAGGTGCAAGTTGGATCGCGCTCAATTTAATCCTCCTCGAAAAAGCTCTTGTCTGCACCGCACTCGGGGCATACCCAATCTTCGGGTAGATCGTCAAAAGAGGTCCCGGCTGCGATCCCTGCGTCCGGATCACCTACTTCGGGGTCATAGAGATAACCACAGACTGTACAGTTATACTTTTTCATGGTCTTTCCTCCCTTTTCCAGTGTTATTTGACCGGCCAGGACCATCCCGGCCGACTCGAATGAACGCATTGTTTCCCACTAGTCACAGGGTGTCAAGCTGTAATAACTACAGTTTGGCATTATTTGATCCAAACCCCTCTGGCTTCCAGAAATACCGGACCAAAGGTAGTGAAATTTTGAGCATCAAGTAACCGACCAGCAAGCGTCCGAGGACGATCCATCCCAGACTGGCCCCAACGGCAACGAAGATAAGGGTGTCCTCGATCAGGGCATGGTTGGTGCCCAAAAAAATGTTTGTTGGGAGGATTTCACTCTTCCCGATATTGTTTTGCCTTGTCTCTTCAATAATGAGACCTGCGCCATAGGCCAGACCAAGAAGCAGCCCCACAGCCGTTACCAGGGAGGTCCGCCTGTCCATTCCAAGGAACTTCATCGGCACGCTCAAGCCGGCAGTAATTTGATCCATAATTCCGAACTCCCGGCTCAGGTCCATGACCACCATCAGGCTGATAATGATCACGATGATCTTGGCAAGGGATATCATGTTGGCGATGAGAATCTGACCCCAGCTGTCGACACCATCGGCCGCCATCCCCGCCTGGACCAGAACATCTCCACCTCCTGGCATGATCCAGGCGAAAAAGAGACCGGCAAAAATGGCGGCTGAGATCCTGACGGGGAGAGTGATCCAGGCCGGCGTCCCTGACTGGCTCTGAACCGCGGTCTCCACTATGAGGTTATGAGCAATGAGGACCATGATGGCCAGGATCGTCATCCCTTTAACCGTGAGAGGGATATTAACAGCGACAGCTATCGCCGCGTAAATATTGACCAAGCCTCCCGTTATCAGGACGAGAGCACTTTCACCGGGCAGGCCGAAAAAATCCATCAGAGGAGCCGCAGCGGCGGCCATGGAGCTTAACAGACCGGTCACCTTGAGGATCTGGACCAGCACCATGGTCGGGATCATGACCTTCAGAAGGTCCCAGGATGTGAAAACCCCCGAAAAAACCCCCCTGCGGACGCTCAGAACTACCCTCTTCACCGTTTCCGGGCTTCCATTCTTCATCTCAGATTCGCGCTGTGTCAACATGGACCTCGCATATATCCCGATGCCTTCCTCATGAACGACCAAAGGGCCTTTCGGCCCTTCAGCGGACTGCCTTTACGGCACTTTTAATCGCCGGGGTTGAAGGCCTCAGGAGCATTCCCCTGACTACCCTCGACCCCTAACGCTATTGAATCTTTTAAATCTACTCCGAACCCATCTCCAATTGGCGCAGTTTGTCCTCCAGTTCACGGACTTTGGTCTTAAGGTTTTCCTTTTCCCCTCCCTGCTCCATGAGATAGATGCGGTAGGACATCCCTATGACCAGGAGAAAAAGGAGGATGGTCCTGAGTTCCACAAAGGGCAGAGTAAAGTTGAGCATGAGCTCAATAACACCGAAAATAGCCAGTGCGATACCAATGATGAGCCAAAGTAGCATTTCCCCCTCCTTTAGAGTTTTGACGTCTGTTTCCCGGATAATGTTCTATACGGGGTATTCTAGAACATTTCAGGCCTTAATACAGCCCCATCATTACCGGTAATACTGTCCCTCTGGAGATATTTTGCGGCACCGGGATGAAGTGAAAGGTCGATACTACCATCCAGAACGTTGTTGTCCAGCCAGTCGATACTGTCGAAAATGAGCAGTCTGGTATAGAGGCTGTTGTGAGCGAAGGCGCCCGGATCGTGCTCTAGGAGGTTGAAGTTGAAGGCCGCTCCCATGTTGGGTTTACCGGTAGCTTCGAAGTTGACGCTTGTGTCGGCATAAGAAGCCCAATTGGTGACGGCCGTAGTAAGACCCGCATCAGCGAAAAGATACGGATAAGCGCTGGCGAAATAGAAAGCCGGCTTCAGGGTGGAATCCGCCATGGCTGATTCGAGGGCACCAAGGGCCGCATGCAGAAGATCCTTCTCCTGCTGGAGCAGATTTGCAGTCCTCACGTTCGCTCCCCTGTGGGACCCTGCTGGCAACGGGCCCGAAAAGTTGCGCTACCCTTCCTCGCTGGAAGGTCCCTTTTCCGCGCCATTTTCCATCCTGAACCTGTCGAGCTCCTTGCCCAGGGAGGAGGACAGATCGGTAAGCATTTCTGACGAGGAATCGACACTCTTCACCATTCCGAAGTTCTCCTGGCTCATATCCCTCAAGGACTCCACGGAACCGGAAATGGAAGTAATGAGGTCTTTTTCCCTCTCGGTAGCCTGCTGCAGCCTGCCGGCTATCTCCTCAGCCTTGATGACCATGTCGTTGATCATCTGGCTGGTCTTGTTCTGCTCCTCGGTGGACCGGTAGACCTTTTCCACCATCCCCTTTGCCTTCTCGATTGAATCCCTGATGAACTTTGCCGTTTGCGCCTCTTCGGAGGTAGCGCGTCTGATCATGTCAGCCCGTTTGGTGAAATGCTCGATACTGCTGGCCACCATTTCACTGGCCGATGCCTGTTCCCGCGTCACCTGTGAGATCTCTCCCGACATCCTTGCTGATTCGTTAGCATATTCCACGATCTTGTCCAGCGCTTCTGTTGCCTGCAGACCACGGTTATGACCCTCTTCCACGCTCTGGCTGACCCTCTTTACATAGTTGGTATAACTTTTGGCCTCCTGCAGGACCGACTGTATGACCGAGGATATTTTTTTGGTCGATTCGGTAGTACTTGCGGAAAGCTCCCTGATCTCGGAGGCGATCACGGCAAAGCTTTTGCCTTCGTCGCCGGCCTGGGCCGAGATGATGGCAGCGTTGAGCGCAAGGAGGTTGGTCTGGTCGGCGATACCCTCGATCACAGTGACGATATCACCTATACTGTCCACCTTTTCGTTGAGGAGTTTCATGGCCTGCTCAGAGTTCTGGACATCCTCCTTTATGGAAAGAATGCCCTGGAGGGTCTCCCTGACTGCTTTGGACCCGATGTCCTGGGCGTTGACCTTCATGTCCTCAGCCAGGGTCTTTGACTGGTCCACCATCTTCTCCATGTTCTTGACGCCCTCACTGATCCTGGAAACAGCGTCCATGGATTCCTCTCCCAGCTTGGCCGTTTCATCGGCTCCTTCCGCCAACTCTCCAAAGGTAGCGGACATCTGGAGTATGGAGGAGGTTATGTTCTCTATGGCCTCGTTGATCTCGGCCATATTCAGGTTGATCTCCCCGATGGCCGATGTGGACTCGGTAATGGATGCGGAGGATTCGTTGGCCGTATCACTCAGATTAATCGCCTGCTTGGAAAGGTCCTTGGCCAGTTCATCGATCTCCTGGATAGCGGTTACCACCCCGTCGAGGGTCTCCATCTGTTTTCCGAAGGAGGTCGTAAGGTTCCTGGCTACGGAGGTCAGGTCCACCGAAGAATTCTGGAGGCTGGACGATGTGTCGGAGAACCTGCGGATCATCCCGGTAAGCTCCCGAGCCATAACCCCGAAGGCGCCTGAAAGCTCCCCGATCTCATCGTGCCGCACAGCGATGTCAGGCTCCATGATATTCCCGGCGGAGATCTGTCTTGCGGTTGCCGCCAGACTCGCGAGAGGCTGACTTATGAGCCTGTTCACAAAAACAATGATGAGAAGGGTGGCAATGAGAAAGCTGAGCAGCCCGATGAGGATCATGCGCCTGTTGATCTGTTTTAACTGCTCGCCTATGACCTTTTCCTTGAGACCGATGGCGAGGTATCCCTGAAAATCTCCCATGGAATCAATGGCAATGGAAAGCTGGTAGTACCCCTCACCCCCGGATTGGATCAGTTCCGTCACCGGGGTCGCGGTATCCTCTAGTAAAGATGGCGGAATCTTGGCCAGTTCCCGCACCCACTCCGGCATCCCGTCGCTGAAGTAAAGCATCGCGGCCTTGTTGTCAGTGACATAGATATAACCGAGAGTGGCGTTCTGCTCCACAACCTGGGTGAGTTGACCGGAAAGACCGTCCAGTTCGGAAAGGTAGATGCCCATGTCTACCGTCTTCTTGATCTCACTGACCAGGCTCTCTCCCACAAGGGTGGTAGAGGCCAGCAGGAGCTCCTCCAGCCGCTGGTTGACCTCCGAAGAGAATATCATCGCCGTTAAACCATTAACGACGACAAGTATGACGGCGACGAAGATTGAGACCTTGATCTTTATTGAGAGCTTTGTGAAATTGATCATGTCTGCACCTATCTGATTACCTCGGTCCCACGATTAAGTACTCCGAAGGGGATCTTTACGCCCAACCTGCGCGCCTCACCCACGTTTATTGTAAAGTTGACCTTCTTGATCCTGGCTACCGGAATATCCCCCGGTTTTTCTCCTTGCAGAATACGCCCCGTAATGTCGGAGACGACCTTGATGGTCTCATCCATGTCCGGAGCGAGTGTAAAGATAACTCCACCCCCTGTGACACCCGGGTTCTGGGTGGCGGCGGGCTTGTTAAGGTTCGCCAGAACCTCATAAACGCCGCCCATTACATCACACTCATGGGCCAGGTACAGGAACGGAGCCTGAACCTTGAGCATGTTAGTGAATATGGAGCCGTGAGGTGAATAGTACATTAAACACTCATCAATGAAATTGCGTTCTGGAAGAAAAGCACTTGAGTCTTGCGGATCTGGGCTGCGCCAACATCACCCCTACTTGCAGAGCATAAAAGCATAACCGTAAATCACCGGTTACGGTTGTATGATCATATGTACCATACAGGTGGGGTTCCTTCAAGTGAACAAAAGGACTTGATAATCAATTCAAACAAGGAACCTTTACCGCACAGAAGGCGGGATCATCGGTGAAGGTAGAAAGAATTTCAGTCGCCTTGAGCCTTTCGCGTGTTGTATACCGCCCGGCCCTCAGCCAGGATCTCCTCATTGCTGCCTTCAGGGTAAACGATGGTATTGACCACGCTCACACGGTTGCCCATGCGCACGACTCTTGATTCCGCAACGATGTCGCTGTCCGGACCGGGCCGAAGGTAATCCACCCGCATGTCCACTGTGGAGATGAGATCCTTGACATCGAACAGTGTCCATACGGCCAA
>JALHUC010000426.1 GCA_022865845.1 bacterium
CATAACAAAACCTTGGAACCTGGAACGTGGAACTCGGAACTCCAAAACATCGTGAGGCAAGGAATACCTATATGAGGCTGATTGCAGATATATTGTTTAGAAATAAAGCGTTCGTTGTGGCCATAATCATTCTGACAGGGGTCCTTGCGATGCCTCACGGTGTTTCGGCCATAGTCTACCTCGACATCAACGCACCGGAAGCCCGCCGTCTTCCCGTTGCCGTGCAATCTCCCGTCCCCCTGGAGGGGTCAGAGCCTATCCCCCTCATTGCAAGAGAGGTGCGAGAGGTTATAGCCGGGGATCTTGATTTCTCCGGGGTTTTCAGGGTCCTCGACCCGGTGCTCTACATGGAAGATCTGGGAACGGCCGGCATTACCGCCGATACCTTCCTTTTCGATGATTGGGAACTCATTAACGCTGAAGCACTCGTCAAGGTCGGTTATTTACTCCGTCCGGACGGAGATGTTGAGCTGGAGTTTCACCTTTTCGATGTCTTTCAGAGAAAAGAGGTCACAGCCAAAAGATGGAAAGGAAGTCCCGCCCAGCTGCGAAACATGGCCCATATGTTCTCCAACGAGATCATGAGACAGGTCACCGGTGAGGAGGGGGTGTTCGTGACTCGGATTCTCTTTGTTCAGGCGACGGACAAGGGCAAGGAAATCTACGCCATGGACTATGATGGAGCCAACGTCAAGCGTATCACCAGGAACGGCTCTATCAACCTCTCGCCCGAGTGGTGGCCCGACGACAACGGCGTGGTCTACACATCCTACAAGCATGGAGAACCGGATCTTTTCTCCCTCGCGCTCCGGGGTGGGGAGGAAAGGATCGCTGATGGTATCGGCGTGGAGGTAGGGGCTGACTTCTCCCCTGACGGCAGGCAATTGGCTTTCATGAAGAATAATGACGGTAACCCCGATATATACATCACGGATACCAGGGGCAAGGGGTTGACAAGGATCACCTGGCTCAAGAGTGTTGAAGCTTCGCCGACATGGTCTCCGGATGGAAAACGGATGGCCTTTGTTTCCGACCGGTACGGCAGCCCCCAGATCTTTGTCATGAATGTGGACGGGTCCGGTGTGCAGCGGGTCACCCTCGAGGGAAGCTACAACTCGTCACCCGCCTGGTCGCCCTCCGGAGATCTCATAGCCTATACGAACAGGGTGGGGGGTAGTTTCGGGGTCGCCCTGGTCGATCCCGAGACCCTTCAATCCAGACAGCTGGTTGGTGAGGCTGGAAACAACGAGGATCCAGCCTGGAGCCCCGATGGGCGCTACATCAGTTTTTCCTCCGACCGGACCGGTACCTACCAGATCTATATCGTTGACAAGGATGGGCGCAAGGAATGGCGTTTCACATCGGGGAGCGGGGAAAAGAACCAGCCGGCGTGGTCGAGTAAATAAGATTGGAAATGGTAAATGGAGAATAGAAAAATAAAACTGACAATTGCTTCCTTTACAATAAACGTAATAATGCTGTATAAATCCCCAATATCCTTAAGGTGGGGTATAATCCAAGATATAAAGTTATAAATGCCACTCTCTCGTGGGGTGAGCGTTCAGGTTCCACGGTTAATAACAATTTTCAGGAGGTGGACAGTGATTTCAGGAAGGAAAAGTACCCTCATAACGCTGGCAGTAGTTCTCCTATTCAGTTTCGCATTGGTTAACTGCTCCAAGAAGCCTGCAGAGCCGGGTCCGATGGATCAGGCAGCCGCCACGGCGCCTGCCCCAGCGCCGGTGCAGGATTATAAACCTGCGCCCGCACCGGAGCCTGCTCCCGCTCCGGCGCCTGCCCCGGCTCCGGCACCCGCACCTGCCATGTTTAACGTTTCAGACCTGGTGGATGCGTTCTTTGACTACGACCAGGCCGACCTGACTGCCGAGTCCAGGGACAATCTAGCCACCAACGCCAAGCTCCTCAGGGCA
>JALHUC010000427.1 GCA_022865845.1 bacterium
CATGCTGAAGGATCAGCGTCCCCGTGCGCCTGTTAAGACCGAATATCTGAAGAAGGTCTACCAGCGACACTTCCGAAAGGCTGCCTTCAACACCAGTTCCAACAGTTTGGGGGATCGGTTTTTCACCCATTGGATCAAAGGCTGCCTCAACTTTTTGCTGCATGTCGTGCCAGCGGAACGGCTTGAGCAGAAAGGTGTCAGCTTCACTCCCGATAGACGCAAGAACCTCGTCATGACCCCTTTCGGCGTCGATGAGGAAGATGAACGGAATATGTGTTGTTGTGGGGTTGTTTCTTAAAAAGGCTCTCAGGCGTTCTCCATCGAATAGTGGAAGGTAATAGTTTGTGATGATGAGATCGGGTTTTTTCAGGAGAGCAGATTCGAGGGCGCCGGAGCCGTCCGAAGCCGTGTCGATCTCATAACCGGCTTTGCTGATCCGTTTACCGAGCTTATTGAGAAGCTTGGTGTCGGCGTCTACGAGCAGAATCTTCTTCATTGGGTTCTGACTCTCAGATCTGATCCTGGAGGGAGTACTCTTCCCTCAGTTTAAAGACAAGCCTTTCCACAAGTTTATCGTGGGAAGTGTGGAACCCTTTCCAGTCGTCGATCCTGTGGTGAACTCCCATGAGTGCGTAGGCAACCCTGTCGGTGAGCAGCAGGATGAACTGAAAATTCTTTGATTGCTCGGGAGGTATGAAAATTGTGTTGATGTTGAGATCATTGAGGGTGTGGGCTCCAGTGAGATCCCCGAACACTCCCACCCTGGTTGCTGTTCTCGGCAGAAGAGTATTTTTTGCCAGGAGGGCTTCGGTAATGAGGACGTTGTCGGTACCGATGTAAAAGAGTCCCCGACGCTCCGGATTCTGGATAATATCGTTGATTATCGCTTCCTGGAGAAGGTAGGTGAAACTGGCCTGGAACATCATCGGTTCAGTGTCTTTCAAAGCCGAGAGGCCATGGGTATCCGTGGCAGTTGTGAACAGTTCAATCATATCCCAGAACCCTTTTTCCTCCCATTGGATACGATTAAAGGAGTCTGTGCGGTTGTTATAGGCGTTTTTTAGTGCTCCGCTCAGAAGATCTTCTGCGGTGTCGCCATCCTCGGGGAAACAGGCAAACCCGAAGTGTGGTTTTAATCCATACCTTTCAAAACGTTCTCCCAGATAGCTCAACCTGGCAAAACCACGCCGGATGCGCTCGATGGTGATCCGACATCCGAGACTGTCTGTCTCCGGAACCCCCATAATGAATCGAAAGTTTCCTACGTGTGCGACCACATCGTAATCTCTCAAAATTCCCTGAAGAGTTTCCGAGATATCCTTGATCATGGCCTGTACAAGGCGGTAGCTTTGGTTTTTCTGAAAATATTCAGCACCTTCATACTCCAGACTGATCAAACCTACCCTGCGCCTGAACCTGCTGCCCATGGTGACTTGCCGCTTCAGGAAATCCAGAACAAACGGTTCGTTATAAGTGTCCGATTCAAGGTCCCTTAAAGGGTTGCTCCTCATCCTGTCCAGAGTCTGGGCATTGTTGAGAAATGTCGCATAACCCTCTGCGATGGCTCTGACATCCTCCAGAGTTTTTCCATCGAGAGCTGATTCACTGTATGTATTCAGCTCCAGGTGTGCCAAGGCTACCAGAACGCCCACGTGAAGGATCGGGAGGAATATGCTATTCAGTATGACCTTTCCCTTCCGCTGTTCAAAGAAGGGAGTTCCTCTGAATATTTCTTCGTGTCGGTGAATGATCTCACCAGGATCGATAGACCTGCTCCTGTGGTCTGCGCCTCTGGAGATAACCATCCGGAAAGATTGATCCTGATCCAGGACCCACACTGCACCAGATGAAGCATCAGCTTTCTCCATAAGACGTATCAGGAGATCATCTGAGAGCTTTGTGAGGTCCTGAAGGTCCTCAGCTCGATGTATGATGTTACTCTCGATCATCCGTTTCATCGGTCGCGGCCGTCCTGGATATGAAACTGTCTGTTTTCAGGGTTTTAAGGAAAATATAAGCTCCGGATCCTGCCACGGCTCCCGCAGAGTCAAATAGCAGGTCCTTGAGGTCGAACATTCTCTCCGGCACCATGAACTGGTGCGCTTCATCCAGAAAACCGAATGAGACGCAGATGGCAGTTGTCCACAGAAATAGGCCAATATTGGTATGGGATCGCCCGTATAACAGGGCTTTTGCAAGGAAGAAACCGAGAAGGGCAAACTCCGTTAGATGGACGATATTATTTAAATAATTCGGATGACTCGGGAAATAGGCCCCTGGTGTCGAAGAAAATAGAAGGATGACAGCCGCAAGGCCGCATGGGGGTGCCCATATTTTTTTTGGAGAGGATCTGGTGTGCGTGTCGGCAGATCCTAACTGCTCACTCTCCATGAAAAGGCTCCTAATAATAAATTGTAAAGTGCAGTGTGTAGAGGTAAATACAGTCCAAAGTCCAAAGCCTAAAGTCCAAAGAAACAGCTTTGAACCTCAAACCTCAAACCTATATTTCCTTAAAACTCTGCACTCTACATTACATTTTGTACTTGCTGTAATCTTCAGGATCCATGTTCTCAAGCATTTCAAGCCATTCATCCTTCTGAGTTTTGGCAGCATCTTCCTCAATGGTGGACATGTCTACCGCGGATTGATCCAGAACATCCTCCATTACATAGATCGGCGCCTCCGATCTTACAGCGAGTGCAACGGCATCCGAGGGCCTCGAATCCATTTCCATGCTCCCCGAATCGGAGTTCAGGTAGATAACTGCATAAAACGTGGTGTCCTTGAGATCGGTAATAACCACCTTTGTCACACTATATCCGGCCTGAATGACTGTATTGTAAAGGAGGTCATGGGTCATGGGTCGTGGTGACTCCATGCCTGCCAGGCACATGGCGATGGCGTTTGCTTCGTACGCCCCTATCCATACGGGTAAAGCTTTTTGCGCGCCATCTACCTTAAGAAGAAGGATCGGGCTTTTGTTCTTCGGGTCCATTGCCAGACCGTGGATGCTAACCGGCTTTTCCATTAATTCACCATCTCTCCCATCACGTGGATAGCCCGGGAGTTTGTGAGTCTTATCCGGACAATTTTGCCTAGCAACTCTGGATCACCAGGGAAGTGAACAATATAATTGTTTCTCGTCCTTCCCTCAAGGAAACCGTTTTTCTTATTATCCTTCTCTTCTACGAGAACCTCCACTTCTCTTCCTACCATATTCCGGTGCTTTTCAGCAGTAATCTGATTTTGGAGGTCCTGAAGTTCCGGAAGCCATGAACGTTTGACATCAGCATCAACGGGATCTTTCATGGCAGCTGCGGCCGTTCCAGGCCTCGAGGAGAACCTGAAGGAATAAATATTCTGGTACTTGACAGTGTTAAGCATCTCCATTGTGAGTTCAAAGTCTTCCCTCTCTTCCCCCGGGAAGCCAACGATAATATCGGTGGTAAACTCAACTTCAGGAATAAGTTTTGTCAGCAGCTCGACCTTTTCCATGTATTGCCTGGAGGTATATCCCCTTTTCATAGCGCTCAGCACCCTGTCCGATCCGGCCTGGACAGGAAGATGAATGTGTTCACATACACTGGGCAGGTCAGCCATGGCATGGGCCAGTTCAGGGGAAAAATCCTTGGGGTGAGATGTAACGAAACGCAACCTTTCCAGACCGGGCAGCAACTCCATCGACTCCAGGAGAGAAACAAAGCCAGCACCGGTGTCAGGATCATGATACGAGTTGACGTTTTGACCAAGGAGAGTGATCTCCCTAACGCCTTTTTCGACAAGAAATACTGCTTCGTCGAGTATTTCTGAAGCTGGCCTGCTCACTTCCCGCCCTCGCACAAAGGGAACAACACAATAGGCGCAGTAGTTATTGCACCCCTTCATTATGGTGAGCAGGGAGGTCGCCCCCCTGCCTCCCATAACTCTCGGGGCATCCGCAGTGGGAACTGTCCCGGTGTCTTCCCTTACCCGGCAGATCCTCTTTCCGCTTTTTTTTCGTTCCTCGAGCATTGCTGGAAGTTCGTCCAGGTTGTGGGTTCCGAAGACTACATCTACAGATGGGGACCGTTTGAGAATTCGCTCACCTTCCTGCTGGGCAACACAGCCTCCAACACCGATGATAAGGTCCGGATTTATATCTTTCAGAGGCTTGAACCGCCCAAGTTGGCTGTACACTTTATTCTCTGCCTTCTCTCGGATGGAGCAGGTGTTGAGGATTATCACATCAGCTTCTTCCTCTGAAGCCGCTGGAACGTAAGTATCCTGAAGGAAAGCGTAGATCTTTTCAGTGTCGTAGACGTTCATCTGACATCCGAACGTCTTGACGTAAAGTTTTCCAGGCTCGTTCATTTCATTTTCCGGGGAGTGCTCGCTGGCCAAACTGGTTTTTTGAAATCTCGCATAGCTCCAGAGCCAGGAGGACCGCTTCTACAGCGGTTGAGGCTGGATGGGTTCCCTCTATTTTCCAGCCGCCCAGATCCACTACAGGCCTCCCGATGTTTAATGCCAGTGCAATCTCGGACAAGGTTCCCGGTCCGCCAGGCAGAGCAATTATGGCGTCAGCGGTCTTGACAACCAGAACGTTCCTCGCAACTCCCATCCCGGTTGGAATAGGAAAAGTGATATGTGGGTTTGCTTCACCCTTATCGGAACCGGGGAGGATCCCGATGGTGGTTCCACCTTCCTGAACCGCTCCCCTGCTTGCAGCTTCCATTATCCCTGAAAGTCCGCCGCAAACCATAGCTACACCATGTCTGGCGATGAGTGAACCAACCTCCATTGCCAGGGAATCATGGTGTTTTTCAGTAGCTCCAGACCCTACAACTCCGATTACCAAGGTCAAGGGTTACTTCCTCTTGTGCCTGCTGCGGGATAAAAGCTTCTTGTGTTTGTGCTTTCTCATTTTTTTCCGGCGTTTCTTAATAACGCTTCCCAAATGCTCGCCCTCCTTTCCTCTTATTATCCCCTCTGAGGGGGCTAAAAACAGCATCCATCAAAAAGTCGCAGACGCCTTTTATACATGATTATTTATCTGTGTCCATTAAGCTCGAACTCTATAATCTATTATAGGGGCCTGAAAAAGGCAAGGATGGTTCCTTCGACCACGCCGATGGCGCGGTCGAAGAAACGGTGATCAGTTATCAGTAATCGGTAATCAGTAAAAAATCAGAACAACTTTTATATTGATTCCAATCGATTTCTTTATTTTCATGAAACTGTGCATGTTGTTCGCTTTCACCGATTACCGATCACGGCCTTTTTCCTGGAAAAAGCAGAAGTTGACCCCCCACCATGGCAGCCCGTTCTATCAGACCAGTAACATATTCTATGGATAGACCCACAGCCTCAACCATCGGTATACCACGGCCAAGGTGGACAGCGATGGAAGTGGAAAGGGCGCATCCTGTGCCTCTTGGGGCCCTCTCCCCTATCTTGGGGTGTTTAAATACGGTAGCTGTGCCGCTTTTTTCGTAGAGAATATCAATACACTGATCATCCTCCGTATCTCCACCGGTAACCAGGATCCCTCCGACCCCGGATTTCAAAAGCTGCTGGACTTTTTCGGCCTCATCACCGCTTTTTTCGCTAACCAGGATACTCAGTGCTTCAAGCTCATCACGGTTTGGAGTGAGAAGGGCTGTCCAGGGCAAAATCTTTTCCAAAATAGTTGCGGCAGTATCATCAGTGGATAGAGCTGACCCCGGTGTGGATCTCATGACGGGATCAACAACAATGGGAATACATAACCCTTTTATCCTGGCAAGGGGAACCTCAAGGGCTTTGGCCGTGGAAGCTTCTCCCAGAAGCCCTACCTTGACCGCTCCAATACCAGGAAGATCTGACAAGGCCGTGGAGATAGATTCGTTGATGATAACCGGGTCCACGGAATTGATGCTTCTTGCTCCTCCGTCGCCCTGGACCGTGACGGCCGTGATGGAACATCGGGCTGGAGCGCCCAGATCGTTGAGTACACGCAGATCAACCTGCATCCCTGCCGCAGCGCTGCTGTCGGAAGCCGAAATTAAAAGGACAGGCCTTTCGAGTCCAGTGTCCAGAGTCCAGAGTCCAGAGTTTTTATTCAACTTCAAACCTCAAACACTCGGCGCCAGAGCGCCTCAGGTTCCAAGTTTCAGGTTTAACCAATAACGAGTCACGAGTCACGAATCACGGCCTTTCCCTGAAATGATCAAACCCACCATCCGGTCCGGTCTCCACTTCAGAGCCATCCCTGAAGACACGCACACCCTTTCCCGGTACCGTTCGCCCAATGGGCACAGCCGCGATCTCTTCTTTTTCAAGGACCCTCAACAGTTTCTTTTCATTCTCAGGTTTTACCGTGAACAAAAGACTGTAGTCCTCACCTCCCCTGAGCGCCCACCTGTAGGGATCCAAGCCGTTCGCCGAAGCAAGTTCCTTGATAGGGCTGCTCAGCGGAATGCTCTCCAGCTCCAGTTCGGCACCCAACTTGCTGCGCTTACAGATATGCCCAAGATCCTGGAGAAGCCCGTCACTCACATCAATGGCACAGTTTGAAATCCCGGCTTCCAGCAGGATCCTTCCCATCCGGACCTGAGGCAGCGGCCTGTTGTGACTTTTAATAAGGAATTGGGCGCCCTGTTCGTCCACCTTCGTGGTTTGACCCAGGAGGATGGAAAGGCCTGCGGCTGAATCTCCCACCGGACCGCACAGCCAGATCGTTTCCCCCGGCACACCGGAATCTCTTCGCAATACTCTCCCGGCGGGAGAGGTGCCAATTACTGTTACACTGATAATCCATCCATGAGGGGAGGATACAGTATCACCGCCTGAAAGAGGGACACCCTCCCCCACTTCCATGAACCCATCCATGAAGGTGTCGATTGTTTCTACCTCCATGTCCGGAGGAAGCCCGAAGGAAAGGAAAGATTGGGCAGGTGCGGCGCCCATGGCGGCGATGTCGCTGAGGTTCACCGCGTGGGATTTGAACCCCAGGTCGAACGGTTCGATAGAATCCCTGAGAAAATGTACGCCCTCAACAAGCATGTCTGTGGTCGTGACGATCTGGTTGCGGGGACCGACGTCGAGTACAGATGCGTCGTCACCGATCCCGATCACGACCGGGTAGGAACTGCGGCCCGCCTTTGCGTGGATCCTCTCGATGAGGCCGAATTCGCCTATATCTTTAATTTTCATTGAACATCCTCGGAAAATTTTTAAGTCCAGAGTCCAATGTCCAGAGTCCAGAGGGAAATAAGGGTTTGATGTTTGAAGTTTGTTGTTTGACGTTGTGGTTATCCAACTTCAAAACCCAAACATCAAACTCTAAACTTTCAATTTACCCTTATCCCCTTATCTCTTAGCACTCCAAGTAAGGTCTCACACCTTCCCTCTATATTTTCAGCACTAACTATATAGGAAACCACCGCCACACCAGCTGCGCCGGCTGAAATGACTTCCCCTGCGTTCTGGTCGTTGATGCCGCCGATGGCAACTATTGGCAAGGTACCGGCTGCGGCGAGCCGTGAAACCCCCTCAAGACCCAAGGGTTCGCCCAGGTCAGTTTTTGTGCCCGTAGGGAACACACCGTTCGCCCCCAGGTAATCGGCCCCGGCCTCTTCGGCTTCCTTGGCTTCCTGGGTGGTTGTGACTGAGATACCGATAATAAAGGTTTCCCCCGCGATCCGGCGTGCGTCTGGCAGCGCCATGTCGTCCTGCCCCAGATGAACTCCATTGGCTCCCCCCGCCATGGCCACATCAAGGCGGTCATTGACGATGAGGGCGACACCGGCAGGTCTGCAGATCTCAGCCATAAGGCGTGTTTTTTCTATCATCCGCTTCGTGGAAGTATCCTTGTCCCTGTACTGAACCATGGTTACGCCGGCCGCTACAGCACGGCGCACGATCTCCTCTTCCGGTCGCCCCAGGGAAAGGTCGGGATCGGTCACTAAGTAAAGCAATGGGTTGAAAGATTTTTTCATTTTTACATCCGTTGGAGTACGCAGTACCCAGTACCCAGTATCCAGTAGAAATGAACAGTTCTATTTGCGATGGTAAAAGCAATAAACACAAAGGGCGCTAAGCTAAGCCAAATACTCAATAATTGCAGGACTCAGGGTCAGATAATAGCAGTAGGATATACGTTCACACCATTTTCCCCTGGCTCCCGGGTACTGGGTACTGGGTACCGGGTACTAAAGCTCTTTAATGCGCAGCCTCGCCCCCAGGTCCCTCGCTGGTGCATTGAACAGGGCATCTATAATGGCCACCTGGAAGGATCCTGGTCCTCTTGATTCTTCCGCCGCAAGTTCGCCGCACGCACCGAACACGGCGAGACCCATGGCGCACGATTCGACTGTCGCACCACCGGCAGCGCAGTAAACGGCGACAGCGGTTGTGGATGAGCAACCGGTTCCGGTTACGTTGGCCATCATGGGGTGTCCGTTTTCGATGGCGTAGGCTTTTTCACCGTCTGTAACGTGATCAACGGGTCCGGTCACGCAGATGACGGCGCCTGTCTGCCTGGCGAGGGCCTTGAACGCTCCAATAGGAGCTTCCCCTGTCTCAAGAGAGTCCACACCCTGGATCTGGGCCTCCTTACCTGCCAGTATCATAACCTCCGCCTGGTTCCCTCTGATCACATCCGGCCGAACCTCTTCGAGGATCTGAAGGCATGTGTCGGTGCGAAGCTTCGTAGCGCCAGCGCCAACAGGGTCCAGGACGATGGGGATTCCCAACTCCTTGGCCTTTTTACCGGACTTGAGCATCGCCGTGATCCAGTGAGGAGAAAGGGTGCCCGGATTGAGCACATGGGCAGAGGCAAAGACCACCATGTCCTCGACCTCTTCGTTGGCATGGGCCATAACCGGTGACGCTCCCATGGCCAGAGTTACGTTGGCCGTGACGTTCATTACCACATAGTTTGTGATGTGGTGGATCATGGGGCGCTTTTCTCTTATGATCTTGTCCATTTCGACATATTTTTTCTTCCAGTTAGACATGGCGACCTCCTCGGGTAACGATCTCAAAACTCAAATCTCAAAAGGACGGGTTATTGCGAAGAGCTGAAAACTTCCGCTCCCAAGTTAGGAATTAACAGGATTCTAGGGAAATTGTAACCCTTCAGCGGTGCTTTTATGAGAGATTCAATGAAATTGAATTAAAATCGTTGAGAATCAGGGACCGGATGCGTTAAGTTACTACCATGGTTATTGCATCCCTTACAGTTACACCTGTCGGGACTGAGACTCCCAGCCTGAGCCGATACGTGGC
>JALHUC010000428.1 GCA_022865845.1 bacterium
CGGGACTGGAAGCCCCCTCCCTTAACCCGGATTAAAGTATAGCCGATGAGTTGGGGAAAGGTAAATAAGAATCAGTAATCAGTAATCAGTAATCTGTGATCAGTAACAGCAGACCTCAAAACCTCTCCATTTTGTTTGCACTGCCGTACTTGACAAACATAACCTAGGTTTAACGCATTCACCGATCACCGATCACCGATCACCGATCACCGATCAGGTCTTCAATGGGCATCCATTCCCTCCCCAACGCCTGGGCTACCGGTTCGCAGGTGATGTGTCCATCCCAGGTGTTGGCTCCAAGGGCCAGACCCTGGTCGGATCTCAATGCCCCTACCGGGTCAGCGGCGATCCTCAGGCAGTATGGCAGGGTAACGTTGGTCAAGGCTATGGTGCTGGTGGCCGGAACGGAACCCGGAATGTTGGGAACACAGTAATGGATGATGCCCTCCTCCACATAGGTAGGCTGGGAGTGGGAGGTGGCACGGCTGGTTTCCCCCATTCCGCCCTGGTCGATGGAGACGTCAACAAAAACAGAGCCGGGTCTCATACCTTTAAGGACCTCCCTTGTTACGATCCTGGGTGCCAGGGCCCCCGGAAGGAGCACGGCTCCTACGAGCATGTCGCATGAGGCGGCAGCCTCCCTGATGTTCCGGGAGTTGGACATGAGGGTCACCACCTTACCGTCGAAAACATCGTCGATGTAGCTGAGACGGCTATGATCCGTATCGATGATCACCACCTGGGCTCCCAGGCCGTAGGCGACCTTGGCGGCGCTTATCCCCACGTTTCCTCCCCCGATGATGACGATCCGGCCATGCTTGGTGCCAGGCACTCCACCCAGCAGCCTGCCAATGCCCCCCTTTTCCTTCTGCAGGTAGGCCGCCCCCAGCTGTACGGCCATTTTACCGGCCACCTGACTCATGGGGGCAAGAAGAGGGAGACTCCCATCTGCTCCCTGTATCGTTTCGTAAGCGACGGAACGGATCTGACCTTCGATGAGGACGTTCACCAGGTCTGGAAGGGGAGCGAGGTGGAGAAAGGCGAAAAGGAGCTGGCCTTTTTTCATGAGATCGTATTCGGGCAGCAGCGGTTCCTTGACCTTCATGATGAGTTCAGAGCTTTCCCACAGCGCCGGGGCATCCGGGAGGATAGTTGCTCCTGCCCCCATGAACTCCTCATCGGAGATGGAGCTGCCCTCTCCCGCCCCCGCCTGTATCAGGACGTTGTGACCGTGGCGGACAAGCTCTTCCACTCCGGATGGTACGATACCTACCCGATATTCATTATCTTTGATCTCCGTGGGTATCCCGATCCTCATAAGCTGACCTCCTGGCCTGGCAAGCCCTGACAGACCCTGCGATTTATTGATACTTTCGTAATTAGCCATTATCAAGAGCGTGCTGTTTGGGGTATGCTACCTTCTGAAGTATATACGATGTAATGGCGTATGTGCCATTTGAGCCCGAACAGGTCAGGGAGGAATAAAATGAGTCAAAAAGAGATCCCGAAGAAAGAGGGCGGTATGCCGTTTAGCGAGGCTTTAGACCTGGCGGAACTGGTTCAGTACGGGGAGGGAGCTGTGGTGAGCAGGACCCTTATTCAGGCTGCTGTGGGTACAGTCACTGTTTTCGCTTTTGACAAGGGGCAGGGGCTCAGCACCCATTCTGCTCCCTTCGACGCCCTCGTTCAGATTCTCGACGGCAGCGCCCAGATAACCATCGGTGAGAAAACGGTTCCCGTATCCACGGGAGAATCACTTCTCATGCCGGCGGATATCCCCCACGCGCTGAACGCCACTGAACGGTTCAAGATGCTCCTTACGATGATAAGGGAGAAGAAAGGCTAAGAACCAGGAACTGGACCTAGTCCTGGACCTTGACCTGGTGCCTGGTAAGGCCTTCTAGGACCAGGACTACGACTAGGACCAGGACTACGACTAGGACTAGGACTACGACTAGGACCAGGACCAGGACTACGACTATGACTACGACAAAAGATCTATCAAAGCACATCCAGTTCATGGAGCAGGAAGTTCCCTTCAACCGTTATCTTGGGTTTAAGGTCCTGCATTCGGAAGAAGGGTTTGTCAGGGTGCGGATACCCTTCAGACCTGAGTTCATAGGGGACCCCAGGCGTCCCGCACTGCAC
>JALHUC010000429.1 GCA_022865845.1 bacterium
TATCTGTATGGTCTCCATGTGGTCACCGACCCGTCGGTAGGTAGGGTTCGATGAGGTGCCGCCAGCATAGCCTACCCGGGTTCTGATAACTCCGTCGAGACTCCCGTACCGGGAGTCAGGGCCCCAGAATCAGCCCATGGCAAAGGTGGCAGTTTTTATGTTTCCGGCTGCTTTTTTATCCATGGCGGGCAGTCGACCATTGGTTAGTTCTGCGGTATTTCCCTCTAACTCCAACGTGGGAGGCAGGGCGCAGGCTGCTCCATCAGGTGCATCAGGGGTTTTTCCGGATATCCCAACCGGTATTTTTGATAATGCCATGGCTGTAACGGGTATAACTACCATCGAACTCAGCGCTAAGATAATGGTAACGAATGTCGGTATCTGGAATGTTTCAATGTTCATGTGGTTCCTCCTTGGGTATCTGATCTACCGTTAATATAACCATTCCATTTTGATGATACAAATAACACTGATCTGATGGGTCACAGAGAGTTAATAAGGTGATAAAGAGATTATAAAACTGTTGAGATTCATGCCCATCAGATCAGCGGTGCACTAGTGCACTAGTGCACTGGTGCAAAAGTGCACTCCTGCACTCCTGCACTCCTGCACTAATGCTCTGTTTCTTCGGCCTCCACCCTCCTTGACCCGCATCATAACCTGTTCTAGTATGTACAAATATAAAGTGTCGAGTTGCACTTTACCCTTTTTCAGCCTCGGCCGGTCTCTCCGTTCCAGCCGGAGGCCTGGTCAGGGGGAGAAAAAGCTTTGAAGGCCTACGTTAATGACAGGCTGCAGATGTGGTCTCGGAAAATTGTAAAACTTCAGGAGGACACCGTTTGAAGCAGATTAGGTTCGGTACATCCGGATGGCGCGGTATCATTGCGGATGATTTCACCTTCGAGAGGTCCCGTCTGGTGGTGGCTGCCATCGCTCATTTTCTCCTCGAATCCGGCGCTGGAAGGAACGGTGTCCTGGTGGGCCACGATACGCGATTCCTGGCGGAGGAGTTCGCAGCCGATGCAGCAGGACTGCTCAGCGACCTTGGGATAGATGTGCTGCTGTGCTCCGGCCCGGTCCCCACCCCGGCTGTCTCCGCCATCATTCTCAAGAGGGGTCTGGGGGGAGCGATCAACTTTACAGCCAGCCACAACCCGGGCACCTACCAGGGGATCAAGTTCAGTCCGTCCTGGGGCGGTCCCGCCATGCCGGAGTCCACGCGGATTATCGAGAATACCGTGGAAAAATATCAGAGGGAGGGTCTTCCACCAGCTTCGGTTTCAAGAGGAAACATCGAGACCCTCGATCCTGCGCCGGAATACCTTGAACAGCTCAGGTCTAAAGTGGATATGAAGGTCATAGCGGGATCGGGGCTCAAAATAGCTTTTGATGCCCTGTACGGTGCCGGTGGAAACTACCTTGACAGGGTGCTCGAAGAAGCGGGCTGCAAGGTAACGACCATCCACGGGAACAGGGACCCTCTTTTCGGTGGTTTTTCTCCAGAGCCGTCCGAGGAACGGCTATCTGAGCTTGCGCAGATCGTTTCCGCCGGAGCGGATCTGGGACTTTCCACCGATGGGGACGCTGATCGTTTCGGAGTTCTCGGCGGCAAGGGCGAGTTCTACTCGCCCAACGCCATTATTTCCATATTGGCTGACTATCTCCTCAGGGTGAAAGGAACCCGGGGAGATCTTGCCCGGAGTGTGGCGACAACGGGACAACTCGACGATATCGCTTCCGCTTTTGGCCGGAAATGCCACGAAACTCCTGTGGGTTTCAAATATATCGGCCAGATGATATCCGAGGGAAGGCTGGCTCTGGGAGGCGAGGAGAGCGCCGGTATGTCCATTCGTGGCCACGTACCTGAGAAGGATGGGATACTCGCCTGTCTGCTGGTAGCCGAACTCATGGCATTGACGAATAAACCCCTTTCCGACATCTATCGGGAGCTGCAGGATACCTACGGGCCCCGATTCTCAGTTCGGGTAAACCTGGAACTGACCGATGAGTTGATATCCAGGCTGCGAGAGATCCTTGCCTCTCCACCACTTGAGGTAGGCGGTTTTACCGCCACAGACCTGGTCACGGTGGATGGAACCAAGTGGGTATACGAGGGCGGCGACTGGACTCTCCTGCGCCTGTCAGGAACAGAGCCGGTGGCCCGGCTTTACATAGAATCCCGGGACCAGGACCGGTTGAAGGTTCTTGAAAAAGCGTTCTCTAGCTGGATCACTGGAGATGATGGAGCTGTTGACAACAATAAAACGGGGCAATTACGGTGAAGATCTTTCCTGTGAGGCGAAAACTCTGGCTTGTCCTGGCTCTGACAGTTTGCCTTTTCCTGTTTTATACCGCTGTGGGTGAGCGGGGCCTCCTAGGATTGAACCGGATGGTGAATCAGAGGAATGACCTGAGATCCAGGGTTCGTGCCCTTGAGGAGAGTAACGTAGAGCTGGCGGAGCAGGTCAGCCGGCTCAGGGATGACCCGGCGACAATCGAAGGTCTTGCTCGCACCGAACTGGGTATGGTGCGGGATGGCGAAACTGTTTACATCCTGTCTCACCGACCGGAGGATCCGCCAAAATGAGGATCGAAGTCGGCGGCCCGGGTATAAAACGCATCTTCCTGATCACTGTGGGCTTGTTGATATTATCCCTTGTGCTTCCAGTGGCTGTTTCGGACCGCATTCAGCGTTTCTACCTGATCGCCCAGGCATGTCTTTCCGGCGGTGCCCTTATCCTGGCTGTTTCCATGGCTTTGAAGCGCAAACAGGGGATCAGACACATCACCACCGACCTTTCCACCAATGTCACTTTGTGTGTCGTCGCCGGAGTTGGGGTTCAGGCGTTATATACCGGACTGCCCCTGATACCGCTGGTATTCTTCGTGGGATTTCCCTACACCGTATTCGCACGCCGTCGGTTTTTATTCTGGATCCCAGCCGCCGTTCTTTCCGTTGCCGCTGCCGGCAGGTACCTGTTCCTCAATGATCCGGAGTTGATTTTATGGACGGCCGTATTTCTCCTTTACAGCGCTGTCTTAGGCGACAGGATGTACAGGGATGGCAGGCGTATTGAGCATCTGGGATCCATGGTGAAACGGATCAACAGTGACGCCCGAGAGATGATGGGACGTATAGGGGAAGAGGGTTTTTCAGAATCCATGGATCGGATAAGAGGCAAGGAAGCCGCTATAGCTATCGCCATAGATGAGGATGATTTTCTCCAGAGACTCCTCAGATGGGGGTGCCGGGTTTTTAACGCCCGCACAGGTATTCTCCTGATCCCTGACGAGGACGAACCTGAATTTTTCAGGATGAGAGCCGCGGTGCACAGAGGTGTGGTGATCCTTGAAGGCCTCGTTCCGGCAAACAAGGGGTTTATCCATATCACCAGGGAGCGGGAAGGCATCCTGTGTGTTTCCGATGCCAGTTCAGCCCGAAAATCCCTCAGCTTTTACCCGGATGGCACCAAAGTAGGCTCTTTTCTCGTTAAGATCGTAAAGGACCCGAAGTGGGGAATGGATGCCGACGATGGAACCGGGTCGGAAAAGATCCGCTGCGTACTTTACTTTGACAGTGAAACGGTCAATACCATGTCCCTGGATGATATAACCGCCAAACGGCTGGACGAGTTCGGCAGCCTGGTGCTTAAGGCTATGGACACGGCGGGCCACCTTCAGAAGTTGACCACGGAGATGTCCTCCAGGGACGCCATATCCCGGTATGCCCAGGGATTGACACAGTCATTGAAGCCGGAGATTATCGCTGGAATGGCCCTGGATGCCGTGATGGATGCCGTCCCAAAGTGTGACGGCGCCGTTGTCATGCTCTTCGACGAGGGGCTGTCGGTGGTGGATTCAAAAGGGGATCTTGTAAAAAAGGTGGGGAGCGAAAGAATTCTCAGGAATGAACCCAGCCACACGGGCCTGCTTCTCAGGCGCTTTGCTGAACTGGAGTCCGGTGAGGGCATTGGAGACGCTCGCGGCGCTGAGATCGTCATCAACGGTCTGCAGGCCAAAAGATCCCCCTTTTTCCGCAAAGGGGAGCAGCTGGGAGACATTATCTCATTTGCCGCCATCCCATGCTTCATGGGTGAGGGAGATACGACCCTCAAGGCTGCCATTGCCGTGGTTTCCAGTCAGGAAAATGCCTTCGGGAAGGAAGAGCTCGAAGAGCTGCGCACCATCGCCGGGATGATGGCCCCTGCCCTGGACAACGCCATCCAACACAAACAGGTTGACGAACTATCGAGAACGGATGGCCTCACAGGTCTCCTGAACCACAGGACCTTCCAGATCGTGCTGGACGGGAAGCTGAACCACCTGAGCAGGGGAAACTTCAGGAGTGTGGCTGCTATCATGGTGGATGCAGACCGGTTCAAGGATGTCAACGACACTTACGGGCACCCTGTCGGCGATGAGGTCCTGGTGGAGTTGGCCAGGCGGTTGAAAATGGGGATCAGGAAAAACGACGCGGTGGCGCGTTATGGTGGTGAGGAGTTCGCTGTCATCCTCGACAACGCCGGTGAAAAGGAAGCAAGCGAGATAGCTGAAAAGATGCGCCATTCGATACGGTCAAGACCGTTTGCGACCACAGCGGGAAAGATCCAGGTTACCGCCAGCTTCGGGTTCAGCGTATTTACCGGGACCGACGGATGCGTCAGGAAAGAGCTTCTCGAGCAGGCCGACCAAGCCCTGTACCAGGCCAAAACAGGAGGTCGCGACCGGGTCGTGAGCTATATGGATATTGAGACGGACGCGACTGAAATTGAGCCGGTTGCGGGGGATGCCATAACCGCGATCCAGGAGGGAAGAAGATGATAAAGGTGGCTGGAATCCAGCTGGCCAGCAGAGAGGATAGTGAGGCTACTCTGGGCAAGATGGTCGAGCTGGCTGATCTGGCGGTGGAAAGGGGAGCGGAGCTTTTGGCCTTTCCGGAACTGTGCGCCACGAAATGGTTCCCCAGCAGAATGAGGCAGGGGAATTTCGAGCTTGCTGAAACAGTTCCCGGGCCAGGTACAGACCGTATGTGCGAATTCGCCGCTTCAAACGGGGTTGTGATCGTCTATCCCCTGTTCGAAAAGGCTGGTAAAGGGGAGTATTACAACAGCGCCGTGGTCATCGATGCAGACGGCACTATGGTTGGTGTTTATCGCAAGGTGCACATTCCCAACGTCATGGGGTGGCACGAGAGGTTCTATTTTCTTCCCGGCAACAAGGGGTTCCCGGTCTTTGAGACCCGTTTCGGAACCATCGGCGTTCAGATCAGCTGGGATGTCTTTTTTCCCGAGGGACCCCGTATCCTTGCCCTGAAAGGTGCGGACCTGATCATTGTCCCCACCTCCAACGCCCACGCCAGCCAGGAAAGGTGGGAGAAAATGATAGCGGGGAACGCCCTTGCCAACAGCACCTTCTTCCTGAGGGTCAACAGGGTGGGACGGGAGGAGAAACAGTCTTTTTACGGCAAGAGCTTCTGCATGGACCCTCACGGCGAGATGGTTCATCGGCCAGCTGGTTCAAGGGATTCTGTTCACATTACGGCTATCGACCTCGATGAGGTGACCAGGACAAGGGAAGAGTGGGCCTTTTTCAGGGACCGCAGGGAGAGCCAGTACGGTGAGTTGGGTGAACGTCTTCCCACGGCGGACAAGCTGGGATTGCCCTCTGGACTCTATTCAGGAGGGAAAAATGGCAGCTGAACCCAGGACTACGGGTGGAGGGTACGGTGTTACTGTCCTTTTCACGGTAGTGGTGCTGTTATTGATCACGCTTTTCATGGGCTGCCAATCCATGAACCCGCTGCCGAGTTTCGGCGTCGATGATCCAACACCGGAAGAGGCCAGAGTCAGGATGCTCATGAAATGGCATTCGGGCCGGGTTGAGGTATACCGGGGATTCCGCACCGTGTTCACAGCACGAGCTGTGTACCTTTCCGACGAGATCCGGAATCTGGCTGCGGATTGGGAGGCTCGATCGAAACTCATGAGTCCCGAGGAACGAGAGGCGTTTGAAAAAGAGTTCCTGGATGATGATGCACCAGTCATCAAGGTCCTGTTGGGGTTTTATACTGCTGAGGAGAATCAAAATGATCTCTCTCTGAAAGGTTCCCTCTGGACCCCCTATCTGAATAATCCGGATGGATCCGTTACGAGGGCCACCTGTCTTGACGTGGATGAAGATAACGCGAGGATCTTTATGAGGTTCCTGAATTGGGACCTTTCATGGTCAAAGCTCTATATACTCTGTTTCCCTTACTCACCCGATCTTCAAAGCCCCGAGGACGGCTGGCTCAGCATGATGATCTCAGGACCTTCAGGGGTAGGGGAGATACGTCTGCAGATTACCCCACCCGTCGATCAGCCATGATAATTCTCGCGGCAGATACATCAACCTCACAGGGAAGTGTGGCCCTGCGGGAACAGGAAGGTTCAGTACTGCGGGAAGACCTGGATAGCACCAGGCCCCACAGTGAGACCCTGCTGCCGGGGGTGGAGAGGGTCCTGGCCCGCGCCGGCCTTACACGGAAGGATGTTCAGGCAATAGCTGTTGGCATCGGACCGGGCGCTTTCACCGGCCTGAGGGTCGGCCTCGCCACCTTCAAGGCCTGGGCCGCTGCATCCGGATTGCCCCTCATTCCGGTGGTTTCAATGGATGCTGTCGCCTGGCCCCTCCTCAGAGAAGGAACCCCGGCCGTGGTGATAACCGATGCACGCAAAGGCGAGGTTTACGCAGCCTACTACCCATCCCCTGAAGAAGGGCTCCTCCCTCACCGGCAGGGAGAAATGCCGTTGCTCCCTCATGACGAAGTCTCCAGTTGGGTGTCTTCGTTAAACGATCCTGACGCACGTCTGGTAGGCACAGGGCTGTCCCTTCTGGTGGCAAAGGGCCTGTTAAGGGATCTTGAGGATGTGGGAGATGGTTCAGGAGCGCCGGATGCCGTCTGGATCCTCGCTCTTGGCGAAGTGCTCTTTTCCCTCGGGCGAACTGTGGCCCCTTCAGGTTTGGTCCCCTGTTACGTGCGGCCTCCTGACGCTAAAAAACCTTCGCCGGGAAGAGTGGTCACTGGCCTACCCGATACCGACGACTGTACTGATAGCTGATGCACGACGGATCCGGTACTTCGAAGATCAAACATCCTGTTATTAGATCTATGACCTTATCGGACCTGGATTCCGTCATCAGGATAGAGGAGCTTTCCTTCCCGCACCCCTGGACCCGTGATCAGTTCACGACCGAACTTGAGCATGAACCTGTTTCACGATGCCATGTGGCTGTGATGGAGGATGATGGAGGCTCTGCTTCCGGACCGGTTTTGGGTTTTATCATGGCCTGGCTGGTTGTAGACGAACTTCACGTCACGAACCTGGCAGTTGCACCCGAAGTGCGCAGAGGTGGTGTCGCGGCAGCCCTCCTGGAACAATCCATCCTGGAGGCGACTGAACTGGGAGCAATATGGTGTCAATTGGAAGTGAGGGCAACCAATAGCGCTGCCAGGGGTCTTTACAGTCGATTCGGATTCAAACCTCTTGGAACCCGAAAAAGGTACTACCACAACGGAGAGGACGCGGTGGTTATGGGGAAAGATCTGATGATCAGTATCTAGCGTCTAGAGTCTAGTGTCTAGTGTCTAGGCTAGACACCAGACACCAGAAACTAGACACGGCCTTTCAGCCTTCCCCTTTACAAAGCCCTTCCCATTGATTATTATTTGCTCTGCTTGCGGGCATAACTCAGCTGGTAGAGTGTCAGCTTCCCAAGCTGAAAGTCGCGGGTTCGAATCCCGTTGCCCGCTCCA
>JALHUC010000430.1 GCA_022865845.1 bacterium
ACCGCCCTCTCGAACATTCTGGATAATGCGATCAAGTTCGCGCCGGAAAGGGGACGTGTCGACGTTGAAGCATCCTCAGAAGAGGATGGGGTCAGGATCAGCGTCACGAACACGTTTGAGGCTCTTTCAACGGAGGATCTCGCCCGGCTATTCGATCCCTTTTACCGTGTCAAGCCGACCCGGACAGGCGGATCAGGACTGGGCCTGGCTATTACAAAAAAGATCATTGAACGGCACGGAGGAGAGATCAAAGCCACTAATACCCCCGAAGGGCTGAAAATACTGATACGCATTCCTTCACGCCCTCCAGAATGAGGTTATAGTTCCTGATGTTTCAACCACAACTTTCAATCATATCTCGAATGAAATGCATGTGACTTTGGGCAAAAAACGACGCGGCCATATTTTCTTTCTGCTCATAACCATAGCCCTTGCTTTGGCTACAGGATGCGGCGACAGTTCTTCCAACAGTTCCACTCGGGCGACTGCACCTCTCTTGATCATCTCGGACATTCATTTTACCCCCTTCTACGACCCCGACCTCTTCAACGACCTGGTTAATTCTCCGGTGGAACAATGGGCCTCTATATTCCAAACTTCCAGCATAACCGAACCCCTGTCGTGGGGAAACGAAAGCAACTATCCGCTCCTTGTCCGGGCCCTGGACTCGGCGCTGAAGGAAATCGGTTCCAGTCCTGTGCTGCTTTTTCCGGGCGATATCCTCGCCCACAAGTTCCCTGAAAAATTTTTTGAACTTTACGGAAAAGAAGACGAAGAAGCTCTCCGTTCGTTTGTTTACAAGACCGTAGTTTTCTTCGCCACACAAGTCCGCGAACGTTTCAGGGAACTTCCGGTGGTATTCGCACTCGGCAACAACGACTCTTATGCCGGGGACTACAAACTTGTTCCTGGAGGAAAGTTTCTGGCCGACACGGCCGAGGAATTTTACGCCACTCTTCTCCTTGGTGGGGCCGATTCCGAAAGCTACTTCAAAACCTACCCTGCCGGTGGGTACTATGTCGCCGATCCACCAGGATCCAAGGTCCTCTTCGTCTGCCTGAACAGCATCCTCTTATCCCGACGCTGGATTGAGAACACCGCCAATGAAGGGGATGACATCGCCCTCGAACAATTGGACTGGCTCGATCTGACCCTGGCCGAGGCCAGTAAGGCAGGGAAGAAGGTCTGGCTCGTTGCACACATCCCGCCCGGAGTTGACATCTTCACCACCGTCAGTACTTATATGGACAAATCAGGGCATATATCCAATGCAGCCAGCTTCTGGAAAGAAGAGTATCATGAACGATTCCTCGAAATATGCAAGCGCTACGAGCATGTCATTGAAGCCGTTTTCTCTGGTCATACTCACATGGATGAATACAGGCTCATTCTTGAAGATGACGGCATTGCGTACAAGGAGGCCATAGTCACCCCTTCTGTGAGCCCTATCTTTGGCAACGACCCGGCCTTTAAGGTCGTTACCATGGACAGAGAAAACTGGGAACTGCTTGATTATCGCTCAGTGGCCTGCCATTTGGGCAGGGCCTTTCCAGAATTCAGCACCTATTATGTTTTCTCTGAGGCCTATAGCACCGAAACGCCCCTGGAATTATCCCTGAGGTCTCTTTTTCCGAAACTGGCAACAGATACATTTAGCCAACAGACCTACGCAGGTTTCTATTACTCGGGGCACAATGCTGCCAACAACATCAATGCTACCAACTGGCCGGCCTACTGGTGCGGCATCGGAAAAATGGTGCAGGAAGAGCATATTGAATGCGTCAACTCCTATCGGTTAGGCTCTGTCTCAGATCCGACTACACTCGACAACCCTTTTA
>JALHUC010000042.1 GCA_022865845.1 bacterium
ACGGGTGTTGATGGAGTTAGAGGCGCCGGTGTCGATATATACCGTGGCACCGGGTACCGGGCTGCTGTCGGCGTCCAGAAGGACTGTCATCTGGACTGTGACGATGTAGTCGCAGGGATCATCGTTATTCCCGCCAGAACAGCCGAACGCCGCGAATCCGGTGTCGCCCCCTGAACCGCAACCCACGAAGGTGGAGCTGCTGGAACCCAGGGAGAGGAATAGTAATAGTATTAGTAATAGTAATAGTGAAGGGCGCATGGATTCAGTTCACGGTTCACAGTTCACTGTTTACCCTTTCCTTTCACCGCCTCGGCGATCCGATCACCTACTGTCTCGATCTTTATTCCCAGGGAGTTCAGAAGCACACCCCACGTTTTCTTCCCTTCCTTGACCTCGCTAAAAATGCTTTCGGGGGTCTGGTTCAACTGTCCGGTGAGATAGAGGCTCAGGGCTGTTTCAGCGATATTTGCCCCGGTATCCCGCATTTGGGCGAGGGTTGGTTCCGGAACAGTAAAGGCCCGTCCAAGGACAGGGTCGGCAAGGGATCGGGCCATCCCGTCTGCATCGTCTGCTTTCCTGGTTGTCTGAAAGATGCCCCCCAGTTTCTCCGTGTTCAGGTTCATGGCGTCGAAGGCCGCAGCCCATGAGGAAGCCTGGTCCCGCGCATCGAGAAGCTGATCGGCTGATCTATTGTCCACGCGGGTTGACAGATAATTGGAGAGCCAGAGGTCCGTTTCGGAAGCTCCTGTCATCCGCTGTCGGACCACTGTCCCCTTGTCGATCCCCGCTGCCGCCGCCAGGAGGCTATTTCGAGTCGTGGCGAGAATGTAAGGGTCGGCCGACGCGGGTTGGGCAGGTTTGAAGCTCCGTTCCTTGAAACAGTGACAGGAGACGTTTCCGTGAGCCCTGGGTGTCGGGATAAGTAACATTATCAGGAACATGGTGACGAGGGTTGCATGGATACCTGGACCGCTCCAAGCTGCAAAGAGTTGACGTGCCGTTTTGGGCATAGTTGATAATCCCTCAAGGCTCTTGATTGATAAAGCCTTAACGCAGGGGGCCGCAGGGAGCGCCCATATATATTTGCTATAGCTGAGGACCACTGTTTAACCTCTAAATTTCAATTTTACCATGTGGTGAAATACTCCTTATTTATAGGAGCTGTTCTTTACCCCAGATTAAGTTTCCCTCTGCGTTCCTTCCGTCTTCGTTCTTCCAACTTCGCCGTGACAAGTCGCGCACTCTGCGTTTCAAAACATCGCTCTGATGACAACCGCGTCTTACCCTGGATCCAGGTTTTAACCGCGTAACCTGCGTTGCAATTTCCATCTGTCTTCTAATAAGCATAACAAGTAAACACTACCCTAATTGCAGGGTTGATAACAGAGCAGGGATGCCTGAAAATGAATCCTTTTGATATCGGTCAAGGATGGAATGGACTTGGAAGGCAAAACCGCTTGACGCGGGGAAGGGGGGACCCGCCTTCGCTGAAGCTACAGCGTGGCAGGCACGGCGACGCGGGGGTTCTTCTGACCGGCCGACTGAGTGACTTAGCGAAAGATCAAAGTCTATTCTAATCCGTTGCCCCACACAAACTTTCTTCAAAAAGCGGTGTAAACCATAAAAAAAAGCACCGTGAGGTGCCCGTAATTCGCCAAGTCGCTCCGTCGCCCGTTCGCTCAGTCGGACGTTCTTAACTGATCCATCTTTTTCTACGTCTATAATGCTTCACGTCCCTGTAGCTCTTTTTGCCGCCGACCTTGGAAAGTCCCAGGTAGAACTCCTTGACGTCCTCGTTCTCCTTGAGCTTGTCCACGGGATCGTCCATGACGATCTTGCCGTTCTCCATGATGTAGCCGTAGTCGGCAATGGAGAGGGCGAGGCGCGCGTTCTGCTCCACGAGAAGGATAGTGGTCCCTTCCTCCTTGTTGATGCGGTTAATGATCCCGAAGATCTCCTTGACCAGCAGGGGAGCGAGTCCCAAAGACGGCTCATCCAGTAGCATCAGTTTCGGACGGGCCATGAGGGCACGGCCGATGGCCAGCATCTGCTGCTCGCCGCCGGACAGGTACCCGGCCAGGGTGTGGCGGCGTTCCGTAAGACGCGGAAAATAGTCGAACACCATCTGCATGTCTTTTTTGACATCGGCACGGTGCTTCCGTGTATGGGCGCCAGCAATGAGGTTCTCGTCCACGTTCAGGTCGTCGAAGACCCTGCGCCCTTCCATAACCTGGAAAATCCCCATGCTGACCCTTTTTTCCGGGTCCACACCGTCGATGGGTTGGCCCATATACGAGATGGAGCCGTCGGTGACCTCTCCCTCTTCGCCCTTAAGCAGTCCTGAGATAGCTTTTAATGTGGTGGATTTCCCGGCGCCGTTGGCCCCTAGCAGGGCCACGATCTGACCTTCGTGGACCTCCATGGACATGCCCTTGAGGACCAGAATAACGTCGTCGTAAATGACTTCAACATTGTTCAAAGCCAGAATAGGTTGCGCTTTATCTGTTTGGGCAGCAATTTCAGACATTGTTATCTATTCCGTAATGTAGTCAATATGTTGAAGTCATTTAGTGTCTAGTTTCTGGTGTCTGGTTTCTAGCTAGACTCTAGACACTAGACGCCAGACACTGCATATAAAAACAGAAAGAGGGGGACGACATATGTCGTCCCCCTCTGTTTTCGATGCTTACTGACCAAGCCACTCAGGCCGGCGCTCAAGCGTCACGGACTTGACCGTAACGATCTTGCCTTCGGCATCCATCTTGTTGATGTTAAGTGTCGTATTGGGACGGTGGTCTGTCGGTGTGTAAGTAACGGGGGCCGTCAGTCCACCGGTGTCGAGATCCTTGATGGTCTCAATAGCGGCCTTCACGCTGGGGCCATCCAGAGCCGAGGCCCTTTTCATGCCCTCCCACATGACCATCATGGAGCTCCACCCCTGGATATAGTGGACGGTGTGGGTGTCGTCCGGGTGCTTGGAGTTGTGCATCTCCATGGGTGCCTTCATGCCGGGCACATCGGCTCCCCACATGGCAAAGGGACCCATGCCATAGGCTCTTTCCTTGACAGCGTCGCCAGCCAGTTTCTGCAGGTTCTCGTCAAAGCCCCACACGTTGATGAGGAACTTGGTGTCGAGACCCAGCTTGGCGGCATCTTTGATGATTACCGCTGTGCTTGCCACAGTCCCGCCGATCCAGGCCCAGTCGGGGTTGAACTTCTTCATGTTGGTGAGCTGGCTGATGGCGTCCGTAGCGTTGAGGGCTACGAACTGGTCGGGGCCGACATCAAGGCCCAGCTCGGCGGCCATGGCTTTGCCTGCCGGGATGGGGTTCTTTCCGTAGGGGTGGTCGGGGTAAATGAAGACCACCTTATTCTTACCAGACTCCTTGACGAACTGCATGGCGCCCCTGATGGCTTCCCCGTAGGAGGCGCTGGCGTAGAAGTTGTAAGGGGTTTTGGCCGGATCGTTGATCAGCGAGTCGTAGGACGCTGAAATGTAGACGATCTCGTCTTTTGAGACCAGGGCTTTGAGCGCGTTGGTGTCGCCGGTGCCCCAACCCATGATAAGGAAGATCCCCTTGTCCTTGTAGGTCTTGTAGAGCTCGACCGCCTTGTCGGGCTTGTAGGCGTAGTCGTTGGCGATGACCTCAACAGGCCTGCCGTTGATGCCGCCGTTGGCGTTGATGTAGTCCGCCGCGTCCACGACGGCCACAGCGTAATCCTGACCCACGTCGGACGTGGGGCCGGTGGTGTCGAAGATGCCGCCGATGACGATGGGCTCGTCCGAGACCTTTGGAGCCTCTTCCTTCTTGGAACATCCCAGCGCGCCAAGGGCGACAACCAGCATTGCCACTGCGGCCAGAACGACCCATTTGGATCTAAAAATACTTCTTCTCATTTTATCCTCCTTAAGTGAACTTTCACGTTCCCCCCTGGTTTTTGTTTCCTGCCCTTTGTACCTTGTCTCACCAAATAACTTGATAAGCCCTTTTGCGAGGTTACCAACGCTGCAATATAACATCTTCTCTTCTCATATTAAATGTTGATGACTTCGCAAATAGTTTTCACCGCGCCCCCGTCTGGGGCGCCCGAATCCATGACGCGGGATGTTAAGTCATTGATTCGTGAGGAAAGCGGAAACCACGCTTTTCGCTTTCCGCTGAGCAAAAAGCCAATAACGGATTTTTAGCGATCCTGTCCCCGCGCCCCCGTCTGGGGCGCCCGAATCAATGACGTGGGATGTAAAGTCATTGATTCGTGAGGAAAGTGGAAACGACGTTTTTCACTTTCCGTCGAGCAAAAAGCCAATAGTGGACTTTTTGCGACCCTGTCAATAGACCCTGTCAATAAGAAAAGGGCCAAAGCTTCCAGTAGTTTTTGATCGTGTGCCAACGAGCCGCCAGCCCGTCCGGTTCGAAGATGAGGAACAGGATGATGATCAGACCGAAGACC
>JALHUC010000431.1 GCA_022865845.1 bacterium
ATCTCTTTTTTCGCGTTGTTAACTGCGTTGTCCACTTCCTGCATGTCAATACGGTTTACGACATCGAAGGACGGCATGAATGCTCCTTATCTGTAATTGTAATTGTAATTGTAATAGTGAAGGGCTCTGCACCCTTTTTACCAGAAAAAGCAAGAATGTAGAATAATGAAACGAAGCAGATAAATCGTAAGAGACAAGACCCGAGGTGAAAATCGGTTCTAGGTTTTGCTAGACACCAGAAACCAGATACCAGGAACTGAATGCGGAGTGTTCATAGGGGCGATAACGCAGCAATTGTCGCACCTGGTGGACTATGCTTATCGGCCGTCAAGAGTGTGCTAAGTACGAGGCTCGACTGACGAAGCAACCGCAGCGTACACGATATCGTACGTGAGGATTGCTGAGGAGGGAGTACGAAGTAGATGGTACGCTATTGACGGCCGCCCCCTACCTTTTGAAGCAATTGATGATTGCCGAGGACGGAGTACGAAGTAGATGGTACGCTATTGACGGCCGCCCCCCTAATCGAGTATGTCCCCTATTCGGGCGAAGCGCGGCCATGTACGGGACTTATCCCACGACCAATAAATAACGATGGCCTTCCCCTTAACATCCGCCAGATCCACGAACCCCCAGAAACGGCTGTCGTTGGAGTTATCCCGGTTATCTCCCATGACGAAAACCTTTCCCTCGGGAACGGTCACCGGTCCAAAGGTGTCCCGTCCGGTCAATAGCGATCCTTCATCAAGGAAAATGGCTTGCGGAAAAGTAATGGGCTCCCCGTTGATGAAAACCTGTTTATCCCGGACCTCCACTGTCTCCCCTCCCACACCCACACATCTTTTAATAAAATCCAGTTTCTTGTCCCTGGGGTATTTGAAAACAATGACATCCCCTCGCTTGGGGCCCCGCAGGGCCATGATCTTATGGTCGGAAAAGGGAGTCTTGAACCCAAAGAGGAATTTGTTGACCAGAATATGGTCACCCACCAGCAAGGTGGGCACCATGCTCGGGGAAGGGATCTTGAAAGCCTGGATTACAAAGGTGCGGATGAAAAGGGCCAGGATAAGCGCCAGTATGATGGCTTCGGCGTACTCCCTGATCTTACTCTTGGTGCTACCCAACACTTCCACAGGTGTATTGATCCTTTCAGTTCTGGTCTTATCGCTGGACAAAAGTTTCTCCTTGAGAATCAGTGAACCGTGAATGGTGAATTGTGGAGGTTAATAACCAACCCTGATAACAAACGATGGTGAGGATAACGGATTTTACGCAAAAAGCCAAAGGTCAAGGTTTACAGTTCACGGTTTTCAGTTCATGATTTACAGTTAACCAGGTAACTTCACTCAATTTTCAATATCGCCATAAAAGCCTCCTGTGGAATCTCCACACGGCCCACGCTCTTCATTCTCTTTTTGCCTTCCTTCTGTTTTTCCAGGAGCTTGCGCTTCCTGCTCACGTCTCCCCCGTAGCACTTCGCCAGCACGTTCTTTCTCAGGGCCCTCACCGTTTCCCTTGAGACGATACGGCTACCGATGGCCGCCTGGATAATCACCTCGAACATCTGCCTGGGGATGAGTTCCTTCATTTTCGCAGCAAGGTCCCGACCCCTGTAATAGGCCTTTTCCTTTGGCGCTATGACCGAGAGGGCATCAACCGTTTCCCCGTTGACCTTGATATCCAGTTTGACCAGATCACCAACCCGATAACCCACGGGGTCGTAATCCAGGGAAGCGTAACCTCGGCTGGTGGATTTGAGTCTGTCGTAGAAGTCGAAAATGATCTCTGCCAGGGGGAGATCGTACTCCAGCATGACCCTTCTTTCCTCGAGATAGGTCAGGCCCTTCTGTACTCCACGGCGGTCCGTAAGAAGGGAAAGCAGCCCTCCGAGGTACTTGTCGGGGACCAGGATGGTGGCTCGGACGTAAGGTTCGTGGATCTCATCATAATCACCGGAAGAGGGCAATTTTGCGGGGTTGTGAATTTCGATCCACTCGCCGCTCTTTTTAAGAACCCGGTAGACAACTGTGGGCGCTGTGGTGACAAGGTCAAGCTGATGATGGCGCTCCAGGCGTTCCTGTACCACCTCCATGTGCAGCATACCCAGAAACCCGCATCGGAACCCGAAACCCAGAGCTTCGGATGTCTCAGGCTCAAAGGAGAGAGCCGCGTCGTTCAGGACCAGCTTTTCAAGAGCTTCACGAAGTTGGGCGAAATCCTCGCTCGCCGCAGGATAAAGGCCTGTATAGACCATAGGTCGAACAGGTCTGAACCCGGGCAGCGGTTTGGTTGCGGGGGACGACGCGTCGGTGACAGTATCGCCGACCTGGAGTTTTTTCAGGTCCTTGATACCGGGCACCAGATACCCCACTTCACCCGCTCCCAGTGATTTTTCCTTCACAGACGCGGGACGAAAAGTACCGATCTCACCAATGTCGTAACTGCCGCCCTGGATCATGAGCTTTATTCTGGAACGGGCATTTAGCATGCCCTCGAACACCCTGACAAGGCTGACGACACCTACGTAGTTGTCGTACCACGAGTCCACGATAAGCGCACGCAGAGCGCCTGTGCGCTCACCTATTGGAGCGGGTACTCGCTTAACCACGGCCTCTAGAAGTTCCTTGATACCGATCCCCGCCTTGGCGCTAACCTCCAGCACATCATCCGGATCGATCCCCAGTAATGACTCCAGCTCTTCCTTGACTCTCCCGGCATCAGCATTGGGTAGATCAATCTTGTTGATAACCGGTATGATGACAAGGTCCTGCTCCATCGCCAGATAGGCGTTGGCGATGGTCTGGGCTTCAACCCCCTGGACAGCGTCTACTACCAGTAACGCTCCTTCACAGGCCGACAGGGACCGTGAGACCTCGTAGGAGAAGTCCACGTGACCAGGCGTGTCGATGAGGTTGAGAGCGTACTCCTGTCCATCAACCCCCTTGTAATGCAATCTGCAAGTCTGGGCCTTGATGGTGATCCCCCGTTCCCTCTCTATATCCATGGAATCGAGGACCTGTTCGGTCATCTGTCTTTTGGTAAGAGCCCCCGTGGCTTCCAGGAGACGGTCTGCAAGGGTGGATTTGCCGTGGTCAATATGAGCGATGATAGAAAAGTTGCGGATGTTGGCTTGATCCATAAAATTCTAATTCCAGATTTCAGATTCCATATTCCAGAGTGACCCAAGATCCAAAATCCTAGATCCAGGATCAAAAAAAAGACCAGCTATCAGCTATTTGCTGTCGGCTGTCAGCTTGTAAATATATTCTGCGTTCCGTGTGCTGTGTTCAGCGTTCTATTGTTTATCTCTCCGCGTCCCCGCGTCTCCGTGTCAATTGATCTCATTCAGTTTATGCTCTTGCTCCTCTTCCTCGTTTTCCTCCGGACTCTGGTCGCTGGACTCCGGACTCACTTCCCCCTGATCCAGAGGAGGGGCTCCGAACATTCTGAACGGCCGGGCCGGGTCTTTCAGAAAAATGGAGACGATGAGGAAAACGGCGAACAGGGCGAAAGCCAATCCGAAGGGCGCTAAAATGTAGAACAGTGGTCCAGACATGTCAAGAGATCCTTTACATTATAGTGCAGAGTGTAGGGTGTAGAGTGCAGAGCACTTCCCCAATATCTGCATTCAGTTCCTTTTGGTGTTTCCTCTACACACTACACTTTACACTCTAAACTGC
>JALHUC010000432.1 GCA_022865845.1 bacterium
ATCGTCAGCGTCGTGGTGGTTACCGGTGATGGAACGAGCCAGACGGTAAACCGCCATACGATGGCGATCCACCAGGTCCTCAAACGCGCCTATGTCTCCTGCCGCCGCCCTTTCAGCCAGGGCTTCATCCTTTATTTCGTCCAATGCCACCTCCAAGCATATTTATATACCACAAGGAGCCTGGATTTATTCCATAGGAAAAATCCAGGCGTGCAAAAAGTGCAGGTAGTGCATGAGTGCACTAATGCACTGCTGCACTTGTGCACCGCATTTCTTTTCCCCCGGAATAAACCTGATCCCTACCGTGTATCACAAGTAACAAGTGATCAGCGATCAAGGTTCGGCTTATTAATTTGGAATTTGAAATCTGGAATCTGAAATTAGCTCTACAGGAGGTTAACTATGAAAACGAAATCTTTATCCACAGTTACCACGCTCTATTTCACCATGCTTTTCCTGTTGTCCCTGGCGGTCATTTTGTCCCCGCTCCTCGCGGCAGGATCGGCCCTGAATATGGACGTACGGCCTGAAAACAGTACCCTGCTTTACCGGAGTAACGGTTCAAGCACTATCCAGATAAGGGTTGTCGCCCCCGACGGTATCCCCCTTCCCGACAGGCCCCCCCTGAACCTGGCCCTGGTCCTGGACAAGAGCGGCTCCATGGGAGAAGAGGGGAAGATGGACTATGTAAGACAAGCCGCCCACATGCTGGTAAACCGTCTCGGGCCGGAGGACATTCTCACTATCGTTACATACGACAATCAGGTTCGGGTTCCCATATCCGCACGCAGGGTAAAGGATACTCAGCAGTTCCACAGGGTCATCGATGGGATCTATCCAGGAGGACGAACATATCTTTCCGGAGGCCTCGAGGAAGGGTTCCGGCAGGCTAAAAGATACAGGAAAAACGGGTACGTCAGCCGTGTGATCCTGCTTTCTGATGGTCTTGCCAACGTCGGGGTCACCGATCTCAGACAGCTCAGCCGGAGGGCCGGCACCATGTACGAAAGCAGCATTGCCGTATCCACCTTCGGCATGGGATATGAGTTTAATGAGAACCTTCTCGCCGCCATGGCCACGGGAGGGGGAGGCAGCTATCATTACATCTCCCGCCCTGGTGATGTCCTTGCCGCCCTTAAAAGAGAGTTCAACATGGCCGCCAGTACTGTGGCTTCCGGTGTTGAGATCATAATCCGTCCCATGGATGGCTGCCGCTTCGAATCGGCTCCCGGTCACGGCTGGAAGCTGGAGGGAAGCTCGGCAGTCATAGGCCTTGGTGACCTGAGCGCGGGAGAAACGCGAACCCTCATGGCACGGATGAATGTTCCCACCGGGAATTTGGGCGACCAGGGCGTAGCCGATGTGGCCATCCGCTACCGCAATCCGGTAACAGGCGAAACTTCCCGTTACGAACAGGCTCCCATTATTCTGAGCATTGTGGACGACCCCTCGGTCCACAGGGAAAATATCGACATAAAGGTCCAGGAGAAAAAGGCTGTCATCGAGACAAACGCCTTGATGGATGAGGCGGCAAAAAAGGTGGATGAAGGGGACAGGGACGGTGCTCGCTCCATTATCCAGAAGGTTATAGGAGCCCTCAAGGCCTCACCGGCAGCTTCCGCTCCAGCCGTGCAGGAAGAGATGGAACGCGCCCAGGAGTACTCCGGACGCATCGACGGGATGGACGACATGGCCCCGGCCGAGGTGAAGGAGATGCAGAAGGATCAGAAGTACAGGAGTTATAGAGAATTACATCAGTAAAAAAACAGTACCCAGTACCCAGTATCCAGTATCCAACAAAAAAAGGGCGGCCTTCGGGCCGCCCTTTTTACTTGAATATGGGCGAACATTAATCTCAAATCTCAGATCTCAATGTTTTTGAGTGCACATGCGCACCGGTGCAATGGCAAGCCGGGTTCGGGCTCAGGTTCGGACTCAGGCTCGGGATTCTACCGATTACCGCTCACCGATTACCGATCACGCCCTTTCCCCGTGTCCCCCTGTCCCCGCGTCGAACGGTCTTATCCTGCCTTCTCCCATACTCCCACTCACCCTGCTTACGCGGGTCTATCCGGATGAATGATCACCAGTTTGGCCGGGCCTCCCTTGGCCGCGATCTGGTGAACGGTACCAGCGGGCAGCACAACGCTGTCGTATTTCGAATAGGTTTCCGCCTTCGTGCCGGGGCCTCTGGTGAGGTCGATGACGCCCTCTGCGATCACGATGATCTCGTCGTATTCGTGCCCCTCTTCAGGCGATTGGTTGCCCTCGTTGGCAAAAACGATCTCCACCTCGAACTCCATCTGTAACCCTTTGAAAACTCTAGTGATATCAGGCGGCTGCATGTTGTCCTCCTTTACGTTAAGGTAATTTTATCGTTTGGTGCCGATAAACAACAGTACCAGGCCCAGCCATACAGCGCCAATGGCTGCTCCTGTTATGAAAACCCCTTTAAGTCCCCCCAGTATAAGGACCGGGGCGAAGAGGATGGGGGAAAGGAACTGTCCCAGAAATCCGAAGGACCCCAGGTAGGAGCTGAAGCGGCCCCTGTAGGTGGCAGGGACGGCATCCCCGATCCACACCATCACGGTGGGCATGATGAGTCCCTGGCTCACGCCGAACAAAGCCACCGAGAAGATCACGGCGTTACTTCCCGTCGCAAGAGACAGGGAAAGAAAAGCAACGGTCCAGATAGTCACTGACAGCAGGACGATCCACCTGTAGGACAGCCGGGATCGGATGCGCCCGTAGACCA
>JALHUC010000433.1 GCA_022865845.1 bacterium
GAATATCACTCTCGCCGAATACCCAGGAAAGCGGGTTGCCACGGGACCTCCATGCGAAGAACCTGGGTGGGAGTGTGAGAACGGTCCAATCGTGTTCGTCCAGTTGACGCACCAGTCCCTCTCGCCAAACTCTGTGACTCGCCGCATCGTAAGCTGAAAGAAGGAGTATCTTCATTGAAAAACATTTCCCTGGCTCATGGAAACCGGAAACCGGAAAGGATGGAATTTACTCCCGCCTGACCAGAACCGATTTACTACAAACCTGGCCGATGGCGGAGCTTCCGGGAAAGGGCTCCCGCATGGGAGCCCTACTGAACCGTCTGGTCTGGCTTATGGGTTTATCTGGGTTTCTCCAGGTTTCGCCCCCCATGCCCCAACCGAAACCGTTGTTGGCCCCCGGGTTGAGATCACTAACTATTCTGACCCTTCCAGTATCGGAATGGGCCTCCCACAGTTCCCGCTCGCTCATGTCGTAGAGGTTGACGTCAAAGAAGCGATTTTCGCTAAAGCTGTGGCCGACGACGACGCATCCGACACCAGAGTCCCGGTTTGCTACCTTTGTCCCTTAACCTCCCAAGGCTTCAAGTGCCGCTTCGTAATCAGGCTCCTGGCTTATCTCCTGGACCTGCTCGGTGTAGATCACCCGTCCCATCTTGTTGATGATGACCACGGACCTGGCCATGAGACTCTTCATCGAACCATAGAGGATCCGGACCCCGAAGTTGTTGGCAAAAGCGCGATACCGGAAAGCTGAAAGGGTTATGGCGTTTTCGATCTCCTCCACACCGCAGAAACGTTTCTGGGCAAAGGGCAGATCCTCCGATACGCACAGGACGACTGTGTCCTTTAAGGAGGCGGCCATTTCGTTAAACCTGCGAACCGACCTGGCGCACGTTGATGTATCCAGGCTCAGAAAAATATTGAGAACGATGTTCTTTCCCGCATAATCAGAGTAGGTCGCGTCGGAAAGATCGTTCTTTGTAAGGGTAAAATCAGGGGCCTTGCTTCCGACCGCGGGAAGCTCCCCGCTGGTCCTGATCTCCTGGCCTTTGAGGGTTACAGTCGCCATATCAGCTCCTCATCATTTTGATGTTAAATTGTTTTTTCAGGCATAAAATCCAGGGCGTTAAGCCCTGGATTTTATGCTAGTCCTCGAAATCCCCGGCCGGCCCCTTGTCTGAATCTATGGCCGCAGCTCTTTCAGAGATCTTCACTTTGGTCCATTGATGGGGGTCTTCGATCCTGCCCACCTTGGGTCCAGGATCAAAGGATCCGGCCGAGAGAATCGCCTCTATCGCCAGGGGAGCTGTATCAGCGGCGTTGAAAACTTCTGTGAGAAGACCGTATGTGAACTCCTCGACAGCGCTGACCATCCTGTCGCGAACAGCTCCTGGCTGGCCAAGAAGCTTGTTCTCGAAAGGAAGGTTCAGTTTCTTGTAGTCGCCCTTCTTCCAGCCCTTTTCCGTCGCGTAACCGACCATCTCAGCCCACACCCCGTCGTCAGCCCCGGCGGCGCTGTCTTTTATGAACTCACCGTTTTCGGCGAGCTGCGCATTTCCATAATCGTTAACTTTTACTCCCCAGGAGATCATTTGCAGTGCGGTAGCTACGTTGGCTTTGGTGGTGGATGTTTCGGAGGCGATCTTCCGGAGCCTTTCGCTGCTATTTCCAGAGGTCCCGTGCTGGGCTCCCGAGATCCTATAGGGTTCCAATGCCTTATGTATTTCAGAAGTAAGTTCGACCTGGATCCCGGCTTCACTGGCCTCAATGCCGTGGGTGGTCCCGTTGTTCAAGGCGATCCAGTCGGGGAATATGTTGTGGGCGTTCAGCCCCTGAACGAGGAAGAGGGCTTCTTCCAACGTGGAAAGCCCTTCCTTTCCCTTGATCTCCCCTACTTCTGTTTCCAACCCTGCCCAACCCGGGACATACTGGGCCAGTTCGATACTGGCCAGAAGGTTCTGCTCGTCCGGAAGGTGGGAGGCATCAACTGCAATAGATGTCACGCCAGCGTCGAACATGGAGGGGATCTCCACACGTGCCCTCTCTACATCCGCGTCTCCCTTGATACCGTAATGGTCGGCGTGGATGGCCACGGGGACAGTAATGTGCAGCTCGTTGGCAATGGAATCAACCAGGCGAGCCAGGTTCCAGAAATTCACTGCACAGTATGCCCCGGCGCCGCCCTCCGATTTGGCGATCTCCACGATGATTGCCGCATTGGCCCTCTGGGCCGCCTTCAACGCCCCACGGATGATAAACTGGTTGCGACCGTTGGCGGCGATGGTCATAGCCTTGCCCTTGGTGATCATAGCCCGGTCAATGACCTTGCCGCTGACGATGAGCGCCTTGGAGTTAGGGAAAAGCTGAACGACGCTGGGTGGACGCCCTCTTTCAAGAGCTTTTGTAAAATCCTTCAGGGAAACAGCTGCCATGGTTTACCTCCTTGTCAGCCTGGATGAATTGCTCCGAGTTCGGATGGGAATACGTTACGAATAACCCTTCATACCCATGTTTAACAGGAACAGATTACACGGACAGGAGGGGGTAAAGCAAGGTTTGAGCCGTGATTAGTGACTCGTGATTTGTGATTAGGTAATCCAAGATTAAAGCAGTGCGCATGTGCACCAGTGCACCGGTGCATTAAGCCATCAGCTTTTCTCCTGCGTGCTGCGTGCTGATCTTAAAGCATTTATGTATCCCCGGCCGCCGTTTGAAATCTCTGGGAATAGTGGCATCGGAAATATCCTCTATCCGGAGATCGTCCAGGGCATCCTTATC
>JALHUC010000434.1 GCA_022865845.1 bacterium
TTCGAAAGTAGACGGGGAAATATAGATGTCGTGTTTCGGGCATTTGTAAGCTTCCACCTTCTGGTATTGCCCCCTTTGCCTTTCAACCTGCTTGGAGCATCCCCTAACAGGACAAAGAACATGCTCTCCTGTATTGTCACGTTCTGCTCTCAGATCGTTGAAATAAAACATTTCACACCTCTCTGTCTGCCTCCATTGGACGGAGCCTACAGCTAGACTAGTTCATGAAGTTGAATTACAAACTACGACCCCAAGGTTAGGTTATGTCATTCCCATGCACGTGTTTTACGGGATCCTGGCCGTAGTATCTCCGCAGGACACGGTACAGCTCCGGCGCCCGGTCCAGCAGGAACTGCGGCCTGTCGAAGAACTGCTCCGTGGCGACGGCAAAGAATTCCGCCTCGTCTGTCGCCCCGTAATCATCGAGGAAGCTTTCCCTCCCCCTCTCAGCGTTCTTTTTCAGCCTCAGGTACTCGCGGGAACATGTCCGCACCCAGTCCTGGTATTCATCCCGGTCGCGCAGGAGCGGGGTCCCGTCGGCTGACCCGTCGAGTGTGTCCAGTTTGTGGGCGAACTCATGGTAAACGACGTTCTGGCCCGACCCGGGACGGTGTGCGCTCTGCAGGGCCGCATCCCACGCGATGATGACCGGCCCCTGGTCGTGCGCCTCTCCCTCTATGGGTTCCTCCTGCTCCAGCGGTTCCAGGGTGGTCTCGAAGAAACCCGGTCTGAGCCGGGGTGGAACGACTGCGGAGGGGTAGACGATGATGGACTGGACGTTCCGGTAGTAGTCGTGGGAAAGCCCCAGGAGCAGCAGGCAGGCGTGGGCGGCAATGGTGACACGGATCTCGTCGGTGATCTCAAGGCCGCCGGCCCCTTCCCAGTTCTTTTCTGCGACGAACACCTGGATAAGTGCCCGCAGGCGAGCTTTCCCGTCCTCGTCCAGGAGTCCGAAGGGAGCCGCGTTGCGGCGAAGGGCCTCCTCCCACTGGGCCGGGAAAGGCGCCCGGGCCAGCCTCCTGCGGCGGCGGTCAGCAAACCAGCGAAACATCCCACAGCCTCCATGTGAGCTCAAGGGACCAAATGCACCGGCGGGAAACCTGACGCCAGTAGTACTGGATTAACGTCTCCGTACAAAAGGGGTCAGGCCATGAATTGTGGCATACCCTTACCCTAAGCAGGTTAATCATACCTTTTTCCTTCACATTGGCAATAATCTTGCCTGGTCTTCTGGGTATGAAAAGGAGGCCTATATGGCAAGACCACTCCGGCTCAAATATCCAGGTGCTTTCTACCACATAAACAACAGGGGCAACCATCAGGAATACATCTTCCGTGAACTGGAGTATCTTTTCAATGGGAACGAATTGGGTGACCCTGAAAAACGAGACAGGATTATCCAGGAGGCGTTCAAACTCTATGCCTACACCCAGTCAGAGATAGCTGCATTCCTGGGATTGGACCGTACAACGATCAGTAAAATCGTCACCAAAACCAACCGATAAAGTCAGGCACGCCACAATTCACGGCCTGACCCCAATGGTTCCTTCTTAATGGATGACCCCACGCGCACCCACTCTGACACCTATGTGCTAAAATTCATACTCTGATACCCGGGGTCAATTCCCGGTCCAACCCAAAAGGATCCTGGATGCTAACCACTTCCCGTACCAGACAGAATCTGCTGCCTGTTTTCTTGAGTGTTGCGCTGACCCTGGCTCTCTGGCTGGGTAGCAAGTGGTATTTTGATGACTGGTTCACAAATCCACTTAAATACCCAGCCAAAGCAGCTTCCCTTACGGCCCTGGTCCTGATGTGCTGGTGCATCTTTCTTTCCACCCGCTTTCGGTTCCTTGAGGATTTTTTCGGCGGACTGGATAAGGTCTATCAGGTGCACAAACGGCTCGGTCGCTGGAGCTTTGGGATCATCCTTATGCACCCGCTTTTGCTGGCCGCCGATCAATTACCTCAACCTGGTGCCTTCTTCGGGTACATGTGGCTTCGTGTTCCTGTTGGTGATCCTTACTTTGTTGGTAAGAATTTCGGTGTGATCGCCATGATCGTCATGGCCGGCTTGATCGCCATGACCCTCTGGATCCGTATCCCCTACCATGTCTGGAAACGCACTCACGAATGGTTCGGTATGGTGCTGCTTCTCGTGATCATCCATATCGCCTGGGTGTCGGCGGATATTATAGCGTATCCTCTTCTCAGTATATGGATGTACAGCGTGCTCCTACTTACGATGATGGCTTTTATTTACACACGGTTCTTCTACCGCTCCCGAGGTCCCCGTTACGCCTATGTAGTCGCACACATTGAATATACCGGAGGTATCTTCGAACTGACCTTATCCCCTCGCGGCGAGAAAATGGATTTCAAACCCAGCCAGTTCGTCTACCTGGTTGTGCACAAACCGGACATCCCTCCCGAATTCCACCCCTACTCCATTGCTTCCGGATACAACCTCGGAGGCAATTTCAAGCTGGGCATTAAGGAGGTGGGTGATCACACAAGAAAACTCCATTTGCTTGAGAAGGGAGATCAGGTCACCGTTTATGGTCCCTACGGTCGGTTCAGTGAAAAATTCCTCAGTGCAGAGAGGGACTGCATCCTTATCGGAGGCGGCATCGGCATCACCGCTTTTATCGGCATGTGGCATGTTGCCCTGCACTCGGAAGAGCAGCTGGATCGCCATCAAGTCCCCGAAAAACTGAGATCTACTCACCCTGAGATTATTCGAACCTGGAAGAGCCCGCGAGTAGCTCTGTACTACGTCTGTCGAACGCCCGATCAAGCTACCTTTGACGAGGAAATCCAGCGCGAAGTCATCCTCAGCCAATTCCATGGCTTTAAAGCTATGGAGGAGAGGGGGCACCATTACGAGCTTCATATCAGCTCCGTCCAGGGCCGCTTTTCAGCGCGTCACGTGGTTGAGAATGTCACGGGAGGGGTGTTGGACCGGAATATCTTCCTTTGCGGACCGATTCCGATGGTGAGATCACTCATCGAACAATTCCACGACCTTGGTATTCCAGACGAGCAGATCATTGTTGAGGATTTTAACCTGATCTGAACTTTTACACTTCTAGGGAGTCTTCTGGGGTCGGAAAGCGTTGGGGTCGTGTCCCACCTTCTTACATTTTGGGTTGTATCACTCAGAAGGTAACAAGGTGGGACACGACCCCACGGTTTATCTGACGGTTTATACAGGGAATATCTTACAAGATATTAAAACCGGGAGATAACCCCGGTTTTTATGTATGGGAGAGAGTTTCTGCTTGATAATACCCATATTGGGTATTATAGTACCCAATATGGGAACGATTCAGAAAAAAGGCACCGGGTTGGGGGACGCTCTATTCTCCAAAACACAACAGCAGGTGCTGGGGCATTTGTATACCAGCCCGGACAGAAGTTTCTACGTCAATGAAATTGTACATCGCGCCGGAATGGGTATCGGAACTGTCCAGAGGGAACTGGAAAAGCTGTCCAGGGCCGGGATCCTGACTGTCCGGAAGATCGGCAACCAGAAACACTACCAGGCCAACCGGGAATCCCCCATTTTCGAGGAGTTGTACGGCCTTGTCCTCAAAACTTTCGGCGTATCGGATGTTCTTCGAAAAGCCCTTGAACAGTTTTCAGAAAAGGTTACGACTGCGTTTATCTTCGGTTCGGTAGCCAGGGGCACAGATCATGCATCCAGTGATATAGATATTATGATCATCTCCGACAGCCTGGCCTATCCGGACCTTATGGCAGTCATCCCACAGGCTGAGTCGAAACTTGGAAGGACCGTGAATCTCAGACTTTTCAGTACCAGTGAATTCAGGAATAAGCTGGGCGCAGACAGCAGCTTCGTTCAAAGGGTCATCAAACAGCCGAAGATATTTCTGATCGGAACGGAAAATGACATCCCTGAACCTTGAAA
>JALHUC010000435.1 GCA_022865845.1 bacterium
CACAATTCCCGGCCTGACCCCAATGACCCCTCCCCAAATTCCAAAAAGGCAGCTGCTGACAGGAAAGATAAATGTGGCTCTGGGCACCTTCCCTTGTCCACCTGCAAACCGTCCGGGATTCCCGGTGTCGTTACGGATAATCACCCACTATCTGGCTAAAATTTCGGGTACAATAGATTCCATATGAAGAATAGATTAACATAATAATTTATAGCAGACAGTTGACCTGCCTTAATTGATCGTTCCCACGCCAGGCGCAGGAGAAACCCGTTGGAAAAAGTTATCACCCTTTGGCAGAACTATCCAAAGCTTCAGACTCTGATCTGGGTGGCTGTTTTTGCACTCGTCGTCATGCTCCTTGTCAGGATCCTTCAAAACATCCTGGTAAGGCGGATAAAGGAGACCGAAACCCGTTACAGGATGCGGAAGTTAGTCTCCTTTTTCGCGTACATCCTCATCATTCTCTACGCCCTTTCGGCCTTCAGCGACAAGCTGCAGGGGTTCGCCGTGGCCCTGGGTGTGGCCGGCGCAGGAGTCGCCTTCGCTCTCCAGGAGGTCATTGCAAGCGTTGCGGGGTGGGTGTCCCTCTCCTTCGGCCACACTCTCAAGACCGGCGACCGGGTGATGGTGGGGGGGATCCGCGGTGACGTCATCGACATAGGGGTCCTGCGCACCACGCTCATGGAACTTGGGGACTGGGTCAACGCGGACCAGTACAACGGGCGCATCGTCCGTGTATCGAACGGTCTCGTCTTCAGGGAACCCGTTTACAACTACTCGAGCGACTTCCCTTTTCTCTGGGACGAGATCATGGTCCACATCCAGCATGGCAGCGACCTGCTCGAAGCCAGCCAGCTCCTGGAGCGGGTGACGCTAAAGGCGGTGGGGGACTACATCGCGGAGGCTGCCCAATACTGGGATGAGATGGTTAACAATTACTATATCGAAAAGGCGAGCGTGGAACCCACCGTGACCATGACCGCCAACGAGAACTGGGTGACCTTCGCTGTCAGATATGTGGTGGATTACAAAAAACGGCGCAGTACCAAGAGCATTCTTTTCAAGGACATCCTCAAAGAGATCGGCGAAAGTGAAGGGCGGGTGCGACTGGCTACGACATCGATGGAACTTTCTGCCTCACCCTATTTCGACGTCAGGATCCTGGACCGTGACCCCGATGAAAAATAAGAGCGATAAAAAAACCGAAACGGCTGTCGAAAACCTGGAAAAAAAGTTCCAGCAGCGGGCCGACGCCCACATCTTCCTGGGACTAGCGGATGAGCAGCCGAGGGTAGACCAGTTTCTCAAGGAGCTGGACGCGGCTTTCAAGGTCGCGGAGGAGGATGTGCTCCCGCGCATTACCAAGGTCCTCGCGGACATGGGCGAGGTCATGGAGGAAACGGCCAGCCGTCTGGATGAATGCCGGGAGACGATCAAGGGAGCCCTGGAGAAAACCTACGACCCATGGCCCCCCGACTGGAAGGCGCTGCGGGATCTGGCTTACCAGGTGGAGGCCCAACTGCAGTTCCTGCATGTGATGGTCCGGGCCCGTACAGATAAATATCTCGACCGGTTGTCCCCTCATAGTGGTTTTATGCCCGGTCTCCTGCAGATCTTTGCCGACCGGTACGGTGACTCGGCGAAGGACCTCCCCCGGACCATTTGCCTCATCAATCCGAGGGACCCCAACCTGGCTCCCCTTCAGGGCCGCAGCGTGGCTCAGGCAGCGAGCAAATCACTCACTGATTACGTGTGCAAAGGAAAGTTCTTTCCCCTTTGCCTGTTGAGGTTTTACCTCTGGGCTCTCCGGAGCCGATGGCGCTACCGGATACGGAGGGTCCCTTTGCAGGACATTGCTGACCGCCGCCTGCCGACCCGTCACAAGCTGGCCGGGCATCCCCTTGTCCTGGAATGGGACGATGTCCACGCCAGGACGATATCCCAGTTAGCTGACCTATGGCGAGGGATACGGTACAACCTGGAAAACACCATCAAGGACCTGAACGCAAGAGCCGCCGGCATGGAGGCTTCACCGGAAAATGGAGAGGGCACGGACGGCCTCAAGGAGATGCTGGACGGGCTCGGTGTGCTTCTGGAAGACCTGTTCTCACGATCGGCTGAGGTTTTTCCGGAACTGGAATCCCAGGTCCGGGAGTACCTCCAGTCCATTCTGCCTCGTCTCGAGGAAGGCCATAATGACCTGAAAACTGTCGTTATCAGTGATGTATCCAAATCCCAGAATCTCGAGGCCCGATTCCTGCTGTTTCAGGAAGACGCTTTCTCCATGGCAGGTGGTTTCTTCACGAGGTTGACGGGCATCTTACTGCTCCGGACGCGGAAAGGGGTACATTCAGCTGAGGTCCTGAAGGATCGCTGGCAAACCCTCCAGGGCTGGGTCTTTCGTTTCCTGGGAGTCCCCCGCGCCGTGGTGGAAGACATGCTCAAGTATTCCGATCTGCCGTCCACAGCCGAGGCAGACGCCTTTATCGAGAGCTTGCCGCCAGTCTACCGCGGGCTGTTCTCTCTTGGTCCCCTCCAGTCCAGGGAGTTCCTGGTGGGCCGGGACAAGGAACTCGAGACCCTTGGCCAGCTTGTTAAGCGGTGGGAGCAGGACCTCCTGTGCAGCGTGGCCGTGGTAGGCCCGGCGGGAAGCGGCAAGACGTCCCTGCTTAACTGC
>JALHUC010000436.1 GCA_022865845.1 bacterium
ATAGATCTCCTGAGTGCCTGATCCTATACTCATTTCCATGTCTTGCTCTTTTCTTCGGTAACTCTCGGCCATGAGCGCCAGGCCGGTCACCCAACCCTCCATTTTATGGTGAATCGTCCTCAACGTATCTTCTGAGACATCCGGGATACCGTACAGGTTCGCCGCCTGTGTAAACTCCTCGAGATCGAGACGCAGATCATCCACACTGATGACCTTCATCTGACTTCGTACAGTAAGGATAGACAGTTCGGGCGGTGGATTACTACGGCTGGCCACAACGATCTTCAGGCCAGGCGGGATCCGGGAAAGAGCGCTGTGGAGGAGGTCCAAAAAGTATTTTTCAGGATCGTTGATAAGGTTGTCGAAAACGATAAGGGCTGGAGGTAACAACCTTTCGAAAACGGTCTCGAAGAAGCGCTGCGAAAAAATATCGGGGTCGGATGCATATTCGGGGGTGAAAGTCGGAATAGATCCTTTTTTTAGTGGAGTTTCTTTTTGGCACGCCAGGCCAAGGTAGTAATAGAAGGTTGCGGGGTCCTTATCGCCGCTGTCCCATTGATACCAGACGGCGGGGATCTTTTTGTGGCTGATGTAGGTGGAAATGAGGGTCGTTTTCCCGAACCCTGCCGGACCGCAGATCCATATGAGTGGTTCTCCGCCGTCTCCGTCCAGGAGGTCGTAAAGCCTCTTACGCTCGAGAGCGTTCTCGAAGACCGGTCTGTCGATCTTGACAGGGTATTTGGTCTTTGATTCCACTACCGATGCCCTGGAAAAGTGAAACTGAACCTGTTAGAGGTCCATTTATGCATGTCACCCCCAAGTTCCATGTAAAAAGGTATATGAGTCCAACGAGACAGGATCAAGACAGATGATGAAAAAACCGGACCTGCCCCTGCGATCTCTCGCTTCGGCAGCCCGGCTGTCTTTCCGACATTTGTGCTACTTATCTAAAGTAAAAAGATTCTCTTGTGACGGTAAGGCCCGTCGCTTTCCGTCCCCGCCTCACGACGGGTTAGGCTTTATCGGCGCTCCATTTTGAACCTGCTTGTATCTGCTGATTTATCCCGGTAGGCCCCCAGTGACCCCCTAAACTGACCAAGCTTTTCTTAAAAAGTGATTTTATAATAACACATTGACCACTACCAAGTGCAAAATACCGCATACATTATTTATTGTCATTGCGAGGAGCATCGAGGATTTCAATGGCGACGCGGCAATCCCATGACCCGGGATCGCTTCACCTGGGTGATCGCTTCCACCGTCGCTCTTTGGGCTACGCCGTGACAAGTCACATGGGTAAATTCCAATCACCCCCACCTCCTTTCCACAGTCAATAACCATACTTTTCCCCTCCCTTGAAGGGAGGGGATCAAGGGGATCACGCCGCTGGCGTGACTCAGTAAATACTTTCCCCCCTCACCCCGGCCCTCTCCCTCCAGGGGGAGGGAGAGTAAGAAAATGGACTATTGGCAAGGGGAGGAAGTATTCGGAAGTTGGATTATTTTAGGGTTCGCGAGGCCAGACACTTTCCCCTTTAAACCTTTACCCCCCTCCGGTGTCTTTACTCATACAGGTGGTCAGCAGCTTTCACGCCCACCTTGCATGGGAAGCCTTCACAGTTCATAATTAAGTTCCGGAGGGGATTTACAGGGAGGTAATCCATGAGAAGATATACACCGTACATTGCGCTGTTGGCGGCTGTGCTCTTAAGTTCGGGGTGCGTTGCCTACCAGGCACAGCCAGCCTACGGACACGAACCGTCGCCGAGGGTCGTGGTCAGCCAGCCTGACTACCTCTACATTATTCCCAGTTTCGGCGTGTATTTCGTTCCCAACATCAGCGCAGAGGTCTTCTTCGTGAGCGGCCGTTGGTATTACAGCGCCAATGGTGTCTGGTACTGGGGAGCAAACTATGGCGGACCGTGGACCTATATAGAGGTTCGGCATATCCCCAGTCATCTCAGAAAGCTGCCCAGAGATTACCGCACCAGGTACCGGAACGATTATTACAGGGTCCCCTACGGGCACTGGGAGAAAAGGCGTGAAGAGGTGCCTCCCAGAGTTAAAAACAGCACTCCTCCATACGTAGAAAAGTACAAGAGAAATGTCTATCTCAGCCCTCAGAACCCCGATGTGGTTTTCCACGATGGCTCCTGGTACCGCCGGTACAAGGGCATCTGGTATCAGGGAAAAAGCAATACGGGGCCCTGGAGATACAGGGAAATGGAGAAAATCCCCAAGACCATCAGAAAGCTGCCGCCCGAATATCGGGAAACGAGACCCGACAAACCGAATCAACAGGTCCCGTGGGTAAAGGTGGAAAAGAAGTACAGAAAGAAGATGGAGAAAAGGGACAGGGAGTGGGAGGATGACTGAAAACCAGTGATCGGTAATCGGTGATCGGTCTCAGCACATAACCTGAAAGGGCAGTAGAACCAGGAGCATGAACCTCTGAAAGGATAATAGGGGCTTGGCCTATAGGGCCAAGCCCTTATTGATATAATAAAAAATCCTGAAGTGAGATCGGTCATCAGCTTCTGATTACTGACCACCGATCACTGATTACCGCTCTTCATCATCTGATGTAACACTGTCTGAAAACTTCCTCCATTGCGGTAGTACTGGACCTCTACAGCGCCATCGAACCTCACCAGGACATGGAACTGAACTGGATCAACTCCTTCGGTGGTAGTAGCCGTGACCTTCAACATCCCATCCGGAATGACAAAAGTGGATGCCAGCCCTCCAAGCAACCCCTTTTATCCCCTTCCTCCCTGTTAAATCAGCCTTTGATCCTATTCTACGTCCAGTTTTTCACGCCCTCCGCCCTACCTTTCCTTTGGACATTGGTCCTTGGACTTTGGACTCCCGGCGGATGATCCTAGACCATCCGCCGGGGATCCAGCACTTCCTCCATCTCCTCCTCCGTCAGGATCCCCTTCTCCTTCACCAACTCCCGGATCGTCTTGCCTTCGTCAAAGGCCTCCCTGGCAAGTTCAGCGGCCCGGTCGTATCCGATCTTCCCCGCCAGAGGTGTTACAAGGGCAAGGCTTTGCTCCACCAGGTCCGCACACCGATCCTCATTTGCAGTGATTTTACTGACATATCTTTCCCCCAGCAGGCGGCTGGTGCTGGAGAGGAGGGTAATGGATTCGGTGAGCACAAACCCGATGAGGGGCATGGCCACGTTAAGCTCTAGGATTCCCGAGGCGTTAGCCATCGTCACCGTCAGGTCGTTACCCATGACCCTCGCCCCGACCTGGATCGCCGATTCCAGGAGCACAGGGTTGACCTTGCCCGGCATGAGGGAGGAACCGGGCTGCAAAGAGGGCAGTGTGATCTCGCCAATACTCCCTCGCGGACCCGAAGCCAGCAAACGCAGGTCGGAAGCTATCTTCACGAGAGAGGAAGCATAGAGGGCAAGAGCCTTCATAAGTCCGGTAAGAGCCTCCTTGCCACCCTGTGCGGCAAATCGATTAGACGCAATCCTGAACTCGACCCCGGTCTTGGCTGCAAGAAACGCCACTGCCCTTTCCGCGAATTCCGGGTGAGCACTGAGACCAGTTCCCACTGCAGTCCCCCCGAGGGTCAACTCCTCCAGGTCCGGCAGGCACCTGTTCACAGCGCCAATCCCGTAAGCGACCTGTGCCGCCCAGCCTGAAAACTCCTGGCCCAGGGTTACGGGGACCGCATCCTGCATGTGAGTCCGCCCAAGCTTGACAAGGTTGGCGAACTCCCCTGCCTTATTTCCCAGGGATGCCTGTAGCCCCTCCAGGGCCGGCAACAGTATCTCCTGGACCTGGAGCCTGGAGGCAATGTGCAAAGCCGTAGGGATCACATCGTTGCTGGATTGACCCAGGTTGACGTGGTCGTTGGGGTGAACAGGAGTGCGCCCCTGCCTCTTGCTGCCCAGAAGTTCGTTGGCCCTGGCCGCGATAACCTCGTTCATATTCATGTTGGTGGAGGTTCCGGAACCGGTCTGAAACACATCCACCGGGAACTGGTCGGCAAAGCGCCCCTGGACGATCTCCTCTGCCGCCTGCCCGATAGCTTCTGCAAGCTCTTTGTCGAGCAGGCCAAGCTCGTGGTTCACCCTGGAAGCGGCCAGCTTGATGAGAGCCAGACTCCGGAGGACACTGGCCGGCATGGTGTAGCCGGAAATGGGAAAGTTTTCCACTGCCCGCTGAGTGGAAGCCCCGAAGTAAGCCTCCTCAGGAACCTCCATCTTGCCCATGGAATCGTAAACCTCGATCATCCTCAACCTCCCCTTGTATCTACTCCTGTTGTCTACACCAGCTATCTACACTTGTTATGTATCCTGAAAAGTAATTCAACTTTATCACTTTTCAGTAACGTTTACTCTGGACGACATCCTGTGCCTTGACATGAGTCGACTCGGGCCTGACAATTAATAATACTCTAAAGGAGTGCCTTTTATATGAGTCTACCAGGTAAGCACGACGTG
>JALHUC010000437.1 GCA_022865845.1 bacterium
CGAGAGTAGCGTCAGTCGGCCTGCTTGTGACAGGGTGCATCCTGGCGGCAGCCTGGCGAATAAGGGGCAGGGGGCATCGAACCCTTGCCGACATCACTGTTTCTGGCGCCATCCTGATAGGTCTTGTTCAGGCGCTGGCCATTGTACCCGGTATATCCAGGTCCGGATCTACTATCGCCATGGGAATGTTCATCGGATATTCGGGTAAGGAGGCCGCCCGGTTTTCCTTCCTGCTCTCAATTCCTGCCATTGGCGGAGCCCTTCTGCTCGAGTCCGGTGTGCTCACGGAAGGCGGGCTACCCCTGTCTTTCCTTGCGGGCGCCGTCTCGGCTGCTCTGGTTGGATGGGCCTCTGTCGCCTTCCTCATGAAACTCCTCGACCGTGAAAACCTGCTTCCCTTCGCGGTGTACTGTCTGGCCTTAGGTGTACTTTCCCTTGTCTTTTTGGTATGAACATTACAAGGGAAAGAGTGTAAAGTGTAGAGTGTAAAGTGTAGATAAAACAGGAGTTTATCTTTCCGATATGATGGCTTTCACGGTCCGGTCCAACCTCTACACTCTACGCCCTGCACTCTGCACTCTATTTATTTAACTCTACACCCTGCACCCTGCACTCTACACTGCGGGACTGGGTTGAGAATCAAAGGTGGAAAATGGCTAAAAAGGAAAAAACACTCAGTCCCGCGTCCCACTCCCGCTGGCGTGAGATCGTCGGTGTGGCACTTGTTGCAGTGGGGCTCTTTTTTCTTCTTGCCCTGGTTTCCTACTCGCCCCGGGACATATCTCTCAATAGTACTGGCACCGGGCAGAGCCAGGCGAGCAACATGGGCGGTATTGTCGGTGCCTACCTGGCGGACGCGAGTATCCAGGCTCTTGGCTGGGCTGCTTTCACGATCCCCATCTTTTTCCTCTTCCTGGGTGTGACGCGTTTCTTTCACAGGAACTGGGGTAGTTGGGCGCTCCGATCTGCAGGAGCCGTTCTGCTCGTTCTGACTCTCTGTGTCCTTGGCCAGTTGAGACTTGGGCCCATAACCTTCACCGGGGGCAGAGTTCCTGCCGGCGGTATCACTGGCAAACTTGCTGCGGACGGTCTGATAGCATTTTTTAACGTGGCAGGGGCCCATGTTATCGTTCTGGCCCTTCTCCTGGCCGCCACTTTGATCATGACCAACCTTTCCCTGAGGGCCGCGGCAGCCTGGGTGGCGGGGTTGATCGGTGCGCTGTTTACTCTGGTGACCAAGAAACGTGAACGCACCCGCCGGAAAAAAGTTGTCAGCCGTGCAAAGGAAATTGAACAGAAAACTAAACCGCCTACGATAGAGAGTAAGCCTGCGGTTGTGAACCGGACCCGTGCAGCTTCCCCCAGACAGGAGGAGTTCGACACTCTCCCGCGTCCACGGGGCAAGTTCTCCCTTCCCCCTCTTCACCTCCTTGACCTGCCGGACGAAGAGCACAGAAATGTTACTGAGGAAGAGCATCTCGCCAGAAGCCGGATGCTTGTTAAAAAACTTCAGGATTACGGGATCCACGGCCAGGTGACAGCGGTCAACCCGGGTCCTGTCATCACTGTATTCGAGTACGAACCGGGGCCGGGGATCAAGGTCAACCAGATTGTAAGCCGTGCCGGTGATCTTTCCCTTGCCATGGGTGGGGTGGATATCAGGATCGTTGAGCGCATCCAGGGCAAATCAGCCATCGGGATCGAGGTTCCCAACATTGAACCTGAGACAGTTCGCCTCAGGGAGATCCTGGGCTCAGTTGAGTTTGAATCGTACAAGGGGATTCTCAGGTTCGCTATCGGGAAGGATACATCAGGTGTTCCCTATATCACCGATCTGGATTCCATGCCCCACATGCTTGTGGCCGGAGCTACCGGTACAGGTAAGAGCGTGGCCATCAATTCCATGATCCTGTCCCTGTTGTTCAACCTTACGCCGGACGATGTCCGTCTGGTTATGGTGGATCCGAAGATGCTGGAACTTTCTCCCTACGAGGGGATCCCCCACCTGCTGGCACCGGTTGTCATGGAGCCGAAGAAGGCAGCTTCTGCGCTTCGCTGGCTCGTGGCCGAGATGGAGAGAAGGTACCAGCTTCTGGCTGCAAGGAAAGCCAGGAATATAGACAGCTACAACACCAAGACCGCCAGGATCAAGGAAGAGCTGGGGGAGGATGAAGACAGGAAACTTCCTCACATCGTGGTCATCATTGACGAACTGGCCGATCTCATGATGACCACATCCAGGGATGTGGAAGAGTGCATAGCCAGACTGGGGCAGATGGCCCGTGCGGCAGGTATTCACCTTATTCTGGCAACACAGCGTCCCTCGGTGGACATCATTTCCGGGAGCATCAAAACTAACATCACCGGCCGCATGGCTTTCAAGGTCACCGACAAGTCAAACTCCAGGGTCATCCTGGACCACAACGGGGCGGAGCAGCTTCTCGGTCGGGGCGACATGTTGTTCATCAAAACAGGGATGACCGGCCTGACACGCTTGCACGGGTGCTTTGTCACGGAGGACGAAGTGGGGAGGGTTGTCAAATTTCTCAAGGACCAGGCCAAGCCTGAATACAGGGAAGATCTGTTCGACTACCAGCCCTCTATTCCTGGGGCAGAAGATGACGGAGAAGAGGACGAGAAGTACCAGGTGGCCCTGGATTTCGTTTACAATAAGGGTTACGCTTCGGCCTCCATGATCCAGAGAAACTTCAAGGTGGGTTATAACAGGGCTGCCCGCATGGTTGAGCGCATGGAGTTAGATGGTCACATCGGCCCGCCGGATGGCGCCAAACCCAGGCCGCTCCTGCGGAGGTATGAAGTTGATTGATGCGTAAAACAGGCGATATTATTAACCGCAGAGTACGCGAAGGGATGCGGAGGAAAACTTCAATCTTTGGGGGAAGCACAGTTACAAGGCGATGTTTTTAACCGCAGAGTACGCGGAGGAACGCAGAGGGAACCGTTGAACCGGGTATGGAAAATTGTCATTGCGAGTCTGTTATTCGGGGCGAAGCAATCTCATGGTTTCTTAGGCGCGGTAATAACAAATTACGCAGAGAAGACCAAAGCTGGCTGAACCGAAAGCACCGTTACATCCACTCCCTCACCTGAACCATTGAGCCTTGGGTGAAGGGATTAAAGCCGGCTTTATCCCATTTACCCAAGGCTCAATAAACTGATTTCGGAGAAATCCCTTTCCCACAGGGAAAGGTCAGGTGAGGGAAAACAACAGTCTTTCCTCTGTGTCCTCTGCGTCCTCTAGTGAGTCACATCCCTGATAGTCAGTGACGAACGGGCGGTAAAAAACTTGAACCTGTTTACACAAAAGAAATCGTGGAAATTGGGCATGATGCCGGTGATCATCGCAATTTTAGGTGGTCCTATTGTGGTGCCAACAAAAGGGTTGTGCCAGGACGAGGCTGACCGGGCACTCGCCCTGACAAGAAAAACCTATGCTTCCCTGGTTGGTATTCAGGGTGACTTTGTCCAGACTGAAGAGCGGCCCGGGGTGGGTGTGAGTTCCAGGGAGGAGGGGATCCTTTTCTTTAACCCCCCGGACCGTATGCGCTGGGATTATGGCGGTAAACGCCCTCACGCTGTAGTCATAAACAGCTCCAGGGTCTGGATCCACACCCCTTCCCG
>JALHUC010000438.1 GCA_022865845.1 bacterium
GGGGGGACGAGCGGTTGCCACAAAAGCGATAAAGGCGGTCTCTCGCAGAGACGCAGGGGTCGCAGGGAAATGCATAATGCTTTTTAGGTTTAACCCTGATCTGTTTAGATCTTAACTGCGTTCCCTGCGCCTCTAGTGAGGCACGCCTTGGGTGTGGCGAATGAGCGCGAGGCTGCTTTTTCAAATTCTTAGATCTAACTTTTCACCTTTCACTTTTCACTGCACTTTCCGGAATTTGACTTTCACACGGCACATCGGTCTGGCAAAGTCCGCACCCCACCTCCTTAACTTCAAACTTTATGGAGAGATCCTTAAAAGCGGGACCGTAAGTGTATTTGTTACATAGATCCTTGTCGTGGCCCTTCAGGGATATTGCGCCAACAGGACAACGTGACATGCAGACCCCGCACGTTTTACCCCGGCAGGTCAGACAGTTCTCCCGGTAGTCCCAGTGCGGTTGTTCGGAGGGCTCCATCACGACGTTTGTCACGACGCTTCCGACCCGGTGTGCGATCCCTTTGGGGGTGATGAACCCGTCGTTGATGCTGAATGTGCCCAACCCGGCAGCGTAGGCGGCATGTCGTTCCGACCAGGTTGATGCGATCCCGATATCCGGATCCTTGACCCTGGACCACTCCTCCATAAGCATGGGCGCTGCGGCATACTCTCCCAGCTCAACAATATAATCCACTACCGCTTTGCGCAGCACATCGTTAAACAGTTCGGCGAAATGTCTCGTGCGGGCCCATTTCCTGGAAGGGTATTGGTTCTCTTTTCGGTTGCTCAACCTCGTCTCCTCTGTAATGGGCAGCACCCAGCAGATCACCGTTTGAGCCAAGGGACCACTGGGACCGTAAGCCCTGGCAAGGACCTCCGAAGGAGACCAGTGAAAGGGGCCGATGATACTCTTGTACCTCTCAAACAGGTCGTCATCCGCCGAAGCGAACCCCACTAACGGTGCGTCAAAATAGGGAGTGGCGTCCTCACTGCGGTTGGCCGGGTCATTTTCAACACAATACTTGATCTTTCGGATCAAAGCCTGCCTGAGATCCATATCTTCAGTGGTCATGTCGTCTCCCGTTGACATCGGTTATTCAGTGATCGGTAATCGGTGATCGGCCCAAGCGATTGAAAATCCCGATTGAGAATTGAGGATTCCGCATCGAGAATTAAAACCTGGGACGGCCCGGTTATCGTGTAGTTGAAATAGACTTGCCCGCTCCCGGAAAATGATGGGTGAAACGCCATTCCCAGAAGCCCGCCCTCCCCTGTATCGTCAACCGTGGTGCCGAAATCCGCCGCTACGCTCACTGAAGCGACCGCATCGTCGTTATTAAACATCAGCACCTTCCCTCCCTTTTCGATCAAGAACCAACGTGTGTCGTCGCCGGGAGGCTATTGCATGGATTGCACCCTCCATCCATGTGTCGCTGTTTTATTATCGCAACAAATCATGTTTTCTTACAACGCTGCCGTTTCAAGGGTGTCCGAACAATGTTGTGGCAGCCTGAAAAAACCGCCGCAGTTCCTGTTCAATGGTGACTGCGGCGGATGCCTATATTAAGAAGAGCCAAACTGCTTATTCAACAGATGTTGCCCTCGAGATCATGGTCCTCCAACAGGGGCCTCGACCGCTCTTTTAGCTTGCCTTCCACCCACCCGTCGGCCTCGAATTCGAGCTCCTGACGAATACCCTCCTCTGCAAGGGCTGATGCCTCCCTGATGTGCTTATTGGCTCCACACTCGCCGCACATATCGGCCGACACATCAACCTGATAATCAATGGCATCCCTTGCGTAGGCCATCCTTTTTTCCAGTTCCTCTTCAACCCACTGGGCTGCTTCTTTTTCCAACTTCTCTCGGACTTTCTCTTCAATGTTGATCATCATATTCACTCCCTTCACTTGTTGCTCAATCGAATCATATATCAACTACCCTTAACGTTAATATAACCATGCAGGAAGCGAAGCAAGGGGAAAAGCATGGTTCCATTGAAAGCGATAAGAGCGGTCTCACGCTCGCTCGTTTTACTCGCTAAAGACGCAAAGCTCGCTAAGAAAGGCAGAAGGCTCTAAGGTATTGGTATATTCACCTTTTTTGATTTTCTTGGTGTCTTAGCGTCTTGAGCGATCACGCTGATGGCGTGATCGCGGGCGTGAGGCTGCCTTTTCTGGAATTTGGAATCTGAAATCTGGAATTATTTTATAGCCGCCTGCGTCACAAGTCGTGATATCCCCAGGGACTCCGAAGAGTAAAGGAGCAGTCCCGCCCAGATAAAACCGAAGCTCACGAGATGGCCGGTGGTGAACGGTTCGCCAAAGGCGAAGACCGCCCACGCGAAGTGCGCCGTTGGGACGATGTACTGCATGATCCCCATGGTGGAGAGGCGAAGGCGGTTCAGCGCACCTCCGAAGAGAATAAGAGGTGTGACCGTAATGACACCAGCCAGAAGGAGAAGGATATCGATGTTTTTCCCAAGGGCCAGGAAGGAGAGTCGATCAGCTGAAAAAAGCCAGATGATGTATCCCAGGGCCACGGGGGAGAGAAGTGTTGTCTCTATGGCAAGCCCCGTCACAGCAGGCACACGGGCAGCTTTCCTGATCAAACCGTACAGACCGAAGGTAAAAGCGAGGGTTATGGATATGAGGGGAATGCGGCCTATCATCACTGTCTGGACACCTACACCTGCTGCAGCCAGGGCGATGGCGACCTTCTGTCTGCTTGTCAGCTTTTCACCGAGGAATACTGCTGCAAGGAAAATACTGACCAGCGGATTGAGGTAGTATCCAAGGCTGCTTTCCAGGACCTTACCTGCCGCAACAGCGTAAATAAACACAAACCAGTTGGTGGAAACGAGAAGTGTGGTAATGGTTAGTGTGGCGAGGGTCCGCCTGTTAAGCATCATGGACTTTAACTGCGCCCCAGCCCTGGTCAAAGCGACAAACACGAGAAGGAAGGCTGCCGACCAGAGGATGCGGTGCGCCAGGACCTCAGCGGCCGGTACTCGAGCCAGCGCCTTGAAGTAAAGGGGGAAAAAACCCCAGATGGTATATGCGGCAAGCCCCATCCAGAAGCCGGCTCTCCCTTGGATGATCTTTATGTTATGGTCGAAGTTGTCAGTATTTTTCAACGTATTATTATCTCCTGCCAAATGCTGCTGCCGGTTACACTAACTTTCTCTATACCGTCACGACAACTGCATATCGATCAGTACGGGTGCAACCCGACGTGATGGAGAGAATGCATCAGGTACACTGCTTCACTTTCGTGCCCGATACAATCTATAATTTGCATAACGTTATGTGTAAAAGATATCCGATGGTATTTTAGGGGAAATTTATTGACCGGCCAGAAGAAATATGACCGCCGCACCTTGTCCGCCTACCACGAGGCGGGGCATGCTGTTGTGGCTTATGACCAGGGGGTCCGGGTCCACGGTATCAGCATCGTGCCAGACGAGGGCCGCATGGGACACATCGCCATCGACACCCTTCTTTTAAACAGCCTGGCACCGACCTTTCAGTTTAACAAGGGGGCCAGAAACCGCTTCACTATGGAGCGTCACGTCATGGTCTTGCAGGGCGGTCATGCAGCGATCCGACGTCTTGACCCTGCCAAAAAAGTGTTGGCTGAAACAGTAAACGGGGAAGGGTCGGACCAGAACATAGCTATTACCCTGGTAAAGGCCTTCGCCGCGGGAGATCTTGAAGCTGAAAAATATTATGAGTGGCTCGACGCTCGAACGGAAGGGATACTGGCCAACCCCATGAGGTGGTTCCAGGTGAAGGTGCTGGCCGAAGCGCTCCTTGAGGATGAACAGCTGGGCGCGAGGAAAGTCAGGGCGGTCATCGGGGAGGCGGGGGAAGTGTGGGTCAGGGCGGAGGGCGGAGGGCGAAGGGCGGAGGATCTGGGAGAAGACCTTCCGAGCTAGCGTCTTGGCGGCTTTGCGCGAGGCTGCCTTGAATGCTTCTACAAAAATCGAGTTCCCCCCAGACTTCAGGTTTCCTCTGCGTCCTTCGCGTCCTCTGCGTTAAGGCTTTTGCCGCTTTAGCGTAAACCGAGATCGCTTCGTATCACGCTGACAGCGTGACTCGCGATGACAAGAAAATTGGTATACGCCTTTTCCTGGATCTTGGATTGATATTCTTGAATTACCCCGATCACCGATTACTGATTACCGATCACGGCTCTTCCCCCGGCCATGGCGTAGCATTGCTGATCGTGACCACCAGGGTGGTCTTTCCCACAGATGACGCTTTACGGAAAGCATCGAGCAGGGCCTTGAAAACCTTTTCATCCTCACCCCACAGCATCGTGCCCATGAGCCCGACTTCGTGCTCGACGCCGTTTTCGGCAAGGGCATCAAGGGCCGCCCCTATGCCCGGCGAAACCTCTGTCTGTCTGAGGGGATAAACACTCATATGGGCGGAAATTTTATTCATGGATACTCCTCGCGTATTTGTGCACGTGTGCACCGGTGCACTGGTGCACTGGTGCACTTTCTATTCTTCCCCGATCAATCCCAGCCAGTAGGCTGCGGCGATCCCCCACACTGCGTTGAGGACGACCACCAGCACCGGCGTCATGGCTCCCAGTTCAAGGCCCAGGTACCCTTTGTAGGCTTTGAAAGGAAAAACCAGGAAAAGCTGCATCGCAGTCGGCCCGAGGCTGAGGAGCACCCCCCTTTTTATTGGAGAATGCTTGAAGATCGGGATCAGGAAAAGAAGACCCCATACCCCCCCCCAAACGATCCTGGGATACAGCCACATGGGGACCAGTTTGGGGGCCAGTTTCACACCCATCATAGCTGTAATGCCGTACATGCCCAGAGCCCACAGGGCGATGCTGTTGACGAGCCCGCCCAAAGCTCCAGCCGAAAATATCAGGCTTATCCTTCGCAGAAAAACTTCCATTGCTTTCTCCTTTTTGAATTGAGGATTGCGAATTCAGGATTTTGGCAGTGATAACGGTTCATTATCTAATCCTGCAATCGCGTTTTTCAATTTTCGAGGTCGAGTTTGAGCGTAATTGATTTTACGGGTGAGAAACGGGGTTTGTAAAGGAGAGGAAACCAATTGCGAATTGAGGATTCAGGATTCAGGACTTAGCACCAGGATGAAAACAACGATCTTATTCTCAATGCTCAATTCGGAATTCTCAATCATGTGCTGCATTCGCAGCACCTACTTTTATATACTGCACCGCCACGAAGGACACCAGGCTCATGACCGACCCGGCGATGAAGGGGATCCTGTAATCCACGATCCAGAGCATGCCGCCGATGACCGGGAGCACAACCGCCGCGATGTGGTTGATGGTAAAGCCCATAGCCATGCTCGGGGCGATATCCTCCCGGTCGGCCACTTTCTGAAAGTAGGTTTTTATCGCTATGGAGAAGTTAAAGAGCAGGTTGTCGAGTATATAGAGTCCGGCTGCCACCCACCGTGATCCAGTCAGCGCATAAGCCAGGAAAATGATCACCAGCCCGCCGTATTCCACTGACAGGACCTTGCGTTCACCGAACCTGACAATGGCCTTTCCCACCAGGGGGGCAGCGAAATATCCGATAACGTTATTAAGAATAAAAAGAACGGTAACCTCCTGAACGCTGAACCCGAAGATCTTTACAAGAAGAAAGACCGAAAACGCGATGAAGATCTGCCGCCGGGCACCGGCCATGAATGTCAGAAAATAAAAAAGACGGTATTTCCACCTGAAAACCATCTCCTTTTTCTGAGGCATCAATTCATGGTCGACAGGGTTCTGCCGCATCCCCCAGACACCGAACCCCATGACCAGCAAACCCACTGCAAGGAACATCATGCGGTAGTCGAAATACAAGCTCATAAGGTACACCAGACCACCCACGGCTACATTAGTGGCCGCAGATAGGCTGCGGATGGAACCCAGAACATGAGGAGCAGTGGCTGAGTCAAAATATTGGAGTGTCAGGGACTGGTTCGTAGTTTCGTAATAGTGAAACCCGAAACTCATGAGCATGGTGGTCGCGGCGATGCCCAGGAACGAAGGAAAAAAGCCGGTCACCCCCACACCCACGCCCAGGACAAGGATGGAAAGGGCTGAGAGCCGGTGCTCCTTGACGATCAGCATGACCCAGACCGCCAGCAGCGCCAGGAAGCCTGGGATCTCACGTACTGCCTGGACGATCCCCATGTGGTTCCCGTCGAGGTTGGCCCACTCCACCGCGAAGTTGTTGAGCATGGTCCTCCAGCCCTGCAGCCCGATCATGGAGGCCACGCTGAGCACGAGGAGGAACTTCAGCATGGGGCGCTGACGATCCGGGACTTTGGGTATGGAGAACATCGGGGTAAATTACAGGGAAAAAGGGGAAACCGCTACCAGCGAAACGATCATCCCTGTAAAAGCGGCAAGGGCAGCCTCACGCAGAGCCGCAGGGTTCGCAGAGGAAAACTACAATCAGGGGAAAGAACGGTTCCTGTAAAGGCGTTGTTTTTTTTAACACGAAGTACACAAAGTTGAATCTGAAATCCGAGGGGAAAACCGATTCCTGGAAAAACGGCTAAGACTGTCTCTCGCAGAGGCGCAGAGCCCACAGTAAAAGCAATATTTTCTGATTTTAACACTGATCTGTTTAGATCTTCTCTGCGTTCCCTGCGGCTCTAGCGACCGTAGGGAGCGGGCGTGAGGAAGGATTTTTCTTGGACCTTGGATTTTGGATCTTGGATTGTAGATCCAGGACAAACCGATTACTGATCACCGATTACCGATCACCGCCTCTACCCTGCCATCAAAACCGAAGCAGCCGATAGAAGAGCGATAATGATAAAGAGCCCTCCAACACCTACCCTTGCTCTGTTCAGGAACATGTCGCCGACCTTCCTGTGGAAGATGCCCGCCGCGCCGCAGATGAAACAGAACCAGACCAGGGTCCCGAAAGCCACGCCTGAGCCGACCACAAGGGATTGACCGAGGACAGACCTTCCAGAACCGAGGTTCAGGAATGTAAATGCAGCCATAAAGAAGGCAAGGGTCAAGGGGTTTGAAAAGACGAGGGTAAAGTTCAGCGCTGAAAGATGCAATGGTCCAAAATCCTTACCCGGGATAGTCCTGTCAATGGGACTCAGGGTGAGCATTTTCGCTCCCATGGCGAGCAGGAGTACACAGCCGAACAGCTTGAGCCAGAAGCTGTTTCCGATGACAAAAGCGGTGATAAAACCGGATCCAAGGGCGGCAACAAATCCGAGAAGACCGGCGGCGGCAACAGCTCCCAGGGTCGGCCAGAATGAGCGCCAGAAACCAAGGGTCATGGCACGCTGAATGGTGAGGATGCTTATGGGCCCTAAAGGAAGGGCAGCCGCAAACCCTGCGACAACCGAAATAAAGAA
>JALHUC010000439.1 GCA_022865845.1 bacterium
ATATGGTCGGGTGGAAGGGTCATGCGGAGCCCGCCCCCGTAGGAGGTCTCAGGGGAGTCGAACTTGTGGTCGGTCACCTCCCCCACCTCGGCGAAGGCCGCTCCACTGAAGATCCAGAACAGGTCCTGGCGGACCTCCCCTTGTACGAGATAGAGATTGTCGCCCCGGAAGCGGTTATTCCAGAATCCCCTCAGCTCGTAGGGCCCACCCAGTCTATACCGGTACTGGTAGCTCGGATCGCCCCACGACCCGGCCAGGTGGATCCGTCCCGCCAGCACGGTCCCGGAGGCAGGCGAGTAGAAGATACGGTGGTCTACCTCCGCCTGAAAGAAAGTGTCGCTGCCCTTGAATGTGGACAGGGAGTCAGGCACATACCTGATCGTCAGGGTATCGAATACACCCGAGGTGGGGTTCAGGTGGCTATCCCTGATATCATAAAAAAAACGCATACCCAGACCCAGCGTCGTTTCATCGTATTCCGGTACTTCGATGCCGGTCCCATCCACTTCCTTCAGGTCGGCGCCCCGGTAATCGAGGAACGGCCCCATGGAGACCTCCCCGTTGTCCCTGAACTTCAAAAAATACAGGACCCTGGAAACCGTGCCTTTAAGGAGAATACCGTTGTCGGGGTCGGTATCCATACCCTCGCCATAATAGGGCCTGGAGAAATCGTCCACCTCCACCTCCAGACGGAAGTAAGTGTTCGTCCCAACCCACTTTTTCAGGTCGAGCAGAACACTGTATTCCTCCTCCGCGGAGAAGGCCAGGCGGGTGAAAAGCCTGTATTGCGGAGTTAGGGGACGGTCCAGAAAGAGCGCTGCTCCATAGATCGTCCCGAAGGTGGGCTCGTAAGCGAAGATGGGCGCCAGGGACATGCCTGTACCGCTCCTCACAGGAGCCAGCTTCCCGTACTCCTGGGGTTCATGCTCAATGCCTATGTGCTCGGCGTACAACCCCGATCCCGGGTAGGCCAGCAGGACGGTGAACAGGAACATCCCTATCAAAACGGTTGGCCGTGCGATTACCTTCGTCCTCCCTTGATCGCGCACCGGCATTCTAGAGGATGGTGGCCGCCAATGTGGCCAGACGGCTTCGTTCACCCTTGTCGAGAAAAATGCTCGAGGAGATGTCCTCGTTGGAGAGGCGGAACTTTTCTGAGGCGACAGCAAGCCCGTTGTCGGTGGATGTCATGTAAGGGCTGTCGATCTGGTAAATATCACCGGTAAGGATGATCTTTGTGTTCTCACCGGCCCTGGTGATGATGGTTTTGACCTCGTGAGGAGTCAGGTTCTGGGCCTCGTCGATCATGAAGATGCCGTTGGAAACGCTTCGTCCCCTGATGTAGGCCAGGGGCTGGACCTCAATGAGCTTGGCGTCGAACAGGTAATTCAGCGTGATATCACGGGCCCCGTGTCCCAGGTCTTTGCCCTTCCCGTGCCCGCCGTTGGCGAGGTTGTCTACTAAAAACTCCAGATTATCGTAAATGGGCTGAAGCCATGGACGTACCTTCTCAAACTCGGTGCCGGGAAGGGCTCCCGGATCCGGTCCCATGGGAATGATGGGACGGGCAATGATGAGCCGCTTGAACTGGCCCTCAAGAACCATGTCAAGGGCACACGCCAGGGACACCAGGGTTTTTCCACTGCCGGCGATACCAATAGCAAACACAAGGTCAGTGCTGGTGTCGAGGATGGCGTCCATGAGAAACCGCTGCTTATGGTTCCTCGGGCGGATCCCGAACACATCTTCCATCTTACCAAGCAAATGAAAGTTTCCTTCACCCCTTTCATCTTTTCGATACTGAACGAGGGCGCTCTGGTTCAGGTCCGCCTCGTTCTTGAGCAGAAGGTAGTCGTTGAAATAGGGACTCAATTCACTTTCATCGCTCCGGTAGCCAGCCACAGGAAGAACCTTCTCCTGGTAAAGGCTATTGATATAATCCGAGGAAACAAGAACGTAGAGGTTGTCCTCATCTACACTCGAGACGGTCATGTTATGATAATAGTCATCCGCCTCCACACCAAGGATATTGGCCTTGATACGGACGTTGATGTCCTTGCTCACGACTATGGTAGGCTGCTTGGACTCCTTCTGAACACTTAACGCCGCGTTGAGGATCATGTTATCGGAGGCTGTCTTTGCCCCTACGATCTCCATCTCCCTGGGCAGTTTTATGTCCTCGTCGTAGAACCGGACAAAAAGCTTGCCGCCGTGTCCGGTCTCGACACCTTTGAGCAGGTCTCCCTTAACCCGCAGGTCGTCAAGCTGGCGGGAAAACTGGCGGGCCGCAAACCCGCGCGGATCATAATGTCTCTTGAAGTTGTCCAACTCCTCAAGAACGATGGAGGGAATAATGACGTTGTTCTCCTCGAAAGTTTCAAGGCAGTTAGGAGCATAGAGAATGACGTTGGTGTCAATGACGAAGTTTTTCAATGACGCTTCCCTTTCATGGAGCTGACAGTGAGGTACCATGCGGCCCGGTTACTTAAGGAGCAGGCCGCCTAACAGGGTCGTCTGGATCCCATGGCTCTTACCCTGGCCTGAGCACCCTGGATATCGTGTGCTTAATTTGTAAATGTATACTGTAACTGTTGAAACTGTAAAGGTACCTGCTGACTCTTTCCGGAAAACCGTCTGAGGACAAGGCGGTCGGGCATGGTTTCATTGTGGGTATGGGA
>JALHUC010000440.1 GCA_022865845.1 bacterium
AAATCCTTACTTTGTTAACTTCGTGAACTTCGTGTTGAAAAAAACTGCCGCTTCTATAGAAACCGGCTGTTTCCAAGGGTACGATGTTTAATCCAACACAAAGTACACAAAGTGGCACAAAGGGTTTTGTGTAGATTCAAATCTCTAGCTTTGTTAACTTCGTGAACTTCGTGTTGAAAAAAACTGCCGCTTCTATAGAAACCGGCTGTTTCCAAGGGTACGATGTTTAATGAAACACAAAGTACACGAAGTGGCACAAAGGGGTTCAGGGCCAAAACTAAATCCTTACTTTGTTAACTTCGTGGTAAAAAAGTCGCCTTTTATACAAAATCAGTTGTTTCCACAAAGGCGTTGGCAGCAAATTTGCATCTACTTCATCATGGTCAGACAACCTTCCTTTGACAAAAATCAATTAGAACATCTCTGTAGGAAAGTACTCGATGCTTCATTTAGGGTGCATTCTCATTTAGGGCCAGGACTGCTGGAAAGTGCATATGAGGCATGTCTTAAATGGGAACTTGAAAAAAACGGTATCGCTATCAATGCACAGGTTGGGTTGCCCATTTACTATATGGGTGAGAGCATAGATGTAGGTTACAGGCTGGATATTCTCGTTGAAAAAAAACTTATCATCGAAATAAAAGCTGTCGAAACTGTCAGGCCATTACATAAAGCCCAGCTACTGTCCTATTTGAGACTCAGCAAGCTTCACCTGGGATTGCTCATTAATTTTAATACGGTAAGCATGAAAGACGGTATTAGTCGAATTATCAACGGTTACCTTTAAATGTATTGATGTTTGGTTTTAACCCAACTTTGTTAACTTGGACTATTCTTATAAATTCTGGAACCTGGTTTAATTTCCAGAACTTATAAGCTTCCCCCAGCCTTTTTTCACATCCTCATGTAAATTCCCCAGATCCTCAACGACCATGTAGAGGCACGGCACCATCACCAGGGTGATCACCGTAGCGAAGAGGATCCCGTAGCCCAGACTGATGGCCATGGGGATCATGAACCGGGCCTGGATGGCCTGCTCGAACATCATGGGGGCAAGACCTCCAAAAGTGGTGGCGGTGGTCAGCAGGATGGGCCTGAAGCGCTGGATGGCGGCGTCGAGGACCGCATCGTGGATCGACATGCCTTTTTCGCGGATGCGGCGGTTGGCAAAGTCGATGAGAATGATGGAGTCGTTGACCACGACACCCGACAGCGCCACGATGCCGAACATGCTCACGACGCTCAGGTTGTAACCCATTATCATGTGACCTATGACGGCTCCGATAATGCCGAAGGGTATGCTGCTCATGACGATGAGGGGCTGGGTGTAGGATTTGAAGGGTATCGCCAGCATGGCGAAGATGAGGATCATGGCGATGGTGAACCCGATCTTGAGGCTGGACATACTCTCGCGGATGCCGGCGGCGTGACCCTCGAAACTGAACTGCAGTCCGGGATAGCGGCCCAGGAGCTTTGGAAGCTCCGTATCCTTGAGAGCGTCCTCGATCTCACCGGAACGGCTTCTGTCGTTTATATCTGCGGTCACCTGGACGACCCGTCTGCCTCCCCGGCGGTTAATTGTTGTGAGTGCGCGGCCCCGTTCGATGTTCACCGCATCCCGCAGGAGCACGAATCCTCCAGTGGGGGCCTTGATCATCATCTCTTCGAGGTTGTAAATGGACTTGCGCTCAGATTCAGGCAGACGGGCTGTGACGGTCATTTCGTTGCGGCCCCGCTGCTGGCGCAGGACCCTCGAGCCGTAGAAAGAGCTGCGGATCTGCCGGGCAACATTGTCGGCGGTAAGTCCCAGGGCCTTGCCCCGGTCAGTGAGACTGAAATCCAGCTGCTCCTTGCCCGGCTGAAATCCGTCGTCTATGTCCTTGACCAGGGAGTAGTTGAGAAGCTCTATAGACAGTTCGGCGCTGGCTTTTTCCAGGACACGGGTGTCGCGGTGGCTGAGTTCCACTGTGATGGCTGCCCCGTGCCCGGGCCCTCCGAAGTCCGATGCGAAATTAAGAGTTTCCGCTTCCGGCAGCTGTGCCACTTCCTCGCGCCACTTTCTGGTGAACTCCCGGGTGGTCATGATCTCGTCACGGATCTCGGGATCGGCCAGGTAGACGATCATGAAAAGGTCGTTACTGCCGTGCCTTCCTACACGTGTGTAGATCCCTGTGACCAGTTCCGGGTGCCCTGACTCCTCCACCACCTTGAGGGCCGCCGCACGCATCTTTTTGGCTACGGCTTCGGTTTTTTCCACCGGAGAGCCGAAGGGCAGACTGGCCGAGGCCCTGGCGAAGTCGGCCTCAACCCTGGGGAAAAGCCCCATGCCCATACGTCCACTGCCGGCGTATGCGAGGAAGAAGGCCAGAATGGCGATGGCGATGGCCATAACCAGGTAGCGCCTCGATAGGGCGGCGTCCAGGAAAGGGCCGAAGCGGTTGCGCACCCAGCGGAGGAACCATCGGGAGAAGGCCTGCTGCCGATGGTGGATCCACCCCCGGACCGCCCCCAGGGTTCTTTCCTTCCGGTTTCCCAGG
>JALHUC010000043.1 GCA_022865845.1 bacterium
CTAGACTCGTTAAGGCAGGGTACAAGGTGGCCATTTGCGACCAGATGGAAGATCCCTCCAAGGCAAAAGGGCTTGTAAGAAGAGAGGTAACAAGGGTCGTGACACCGGGCACCGTTGTGGAGGAGACTCTTCTGGAGGCGGAGGAACCATCTTTTCTTGCTGCCGTCCACGGTGCGGGTAACGATTATGGTCTTGCCCTTGTGGATGTTTCTACCGGAGAGTTCCTGGTCGCCGGTTTTGACGGTGAGCAGGGGAAGTCCAGACTCTTATCGACCCTGGCCCAATACGCGCCCAGGGAGATCCTTATCCCTGAGGGTTGGCAGAAAGAAGATCTGCCGGGTTATGTTACCAAGGTTGAACCCTACAGGTTCAACAGGGATGCAGCCGAAGATCTGCTGAAAGAGTTTTTCAGTGTAAATACCCTTGCGGGGTTCGGTGATCAGCTGGATGGTCTCGCCCTGGGAGCTGCCGGGGCCGCACTCTGGTACCTGGGGGATGTCCATCAGGGGGTCCTCGGCCACCTTCGGCCTGCAAGGGTGATCTGCGACGAGGATGTTCTCATCCTCGATGAAACCGCCTTGAGAAACCTGGAGATCCTTCGTGCATCCCATGACGGCAAGAGGGAAGGCAGCCTTCTGGGAGTAATGGATAAGACCGTTACGGGGCCAGGAGCCCGGCTCCTCAGGGAAATGCTTACACGGCCTCTGCAAAAAGCCCCCGAAATAGAGGAACGGCTGGACCTGGTTCAGGAGCTTATGGAGGAACCCCTGTTAAGGAGCCAGATCAGAACAAACCTCAGGCAGGTGTGCGACATCGAGCGGATCCTTTCAAGGTTCAGCGCTGCTACTGCCGGCCCAAGAGACGCTGTTGCCCTTTCCCAGACCCTTGACCAGATCCCTGAAATAATGGAACTCCTGAGCCAGCTCAATTCAGACCTTGGTGAATCGGTGTGTCACAAGATACAGGATACCGGGGATCTCACGAACTTTCTTGTCAGTGCCCTTTCACCGGACGCCCCGGCCACCCTCAAGGATGGAGGTGTATTCAGGGCCAGCCACTGCGAAGAGCTCGACGAACTGCGATCCATGGCATCAGACAGCCGGAAGTTTCTGTCTGAGCTTGAGGCTCACGAAAAGCAGCGAACGTCGATCCCAAGCCTCAAGATTGGGTTTAACAGGGTTTTCGGGTACTACCTTGAGGTTACCCACGTTCACAGGGATCTGGTGCCGGAGGAGTGGATCAGGAAACAAACCCTGGTCAATGCCGAGAGATATATTACGGAAGAATTAAAAAACCTGGAGGAAAAGATCCTGTCCGCCCAGGAGAGGATGGTCGCTCTGGAAAGAGAGCTTTTCGAAGATCTCCGGACCCGGGTCCTTGCCGCCACAGGGGAGCTGCAGGAAACCGCTCGTGGGTTAACAATGGCAGATGTGTTCAGCAGTCTGGCGGAACTGGCCCATTCGTCATCCTATGTCAGACCCACGCTTCTGGATGATGACAGTGAGGGTCGGATCTCCATTACACAGGGTCGGCACCCTGTTTTGGAAAAGGTAGGGCCCGGCGGCACCTTCGTCCCCAACGATGTTTACCTGGATTCCGGATCGTTCCGGATGATCATCCTCACCGGTCCCAACATGGCGGGAAAATCCACCTTCATGAGGCAGGTAGCCCTCATTGTCATCATGGCCCAGATAGGCTCCTTTGTGCCTGCCCGTGAGGCTCTGATAAGCCCTGCCGACAGGATCTTTACGAGGGTCGGTGCTGCTGACCTCCTGACGAAGGGCCTTTCCACATTCATGGTAGAGATGGTAGAGACAGCCGATATCCTGAATAATGCCACCGGAAAAAGTCTGGTAGTTTTAGACGAGATCGGGCGGGGAACGAGTACCTTCGACGGGATCAGTATCGCCTGGGCGGTAGCTGAGAACCTGCTGGAGGGCCGTTGTGCAGGATGCCGGACACTTTTCGCCACCCACTATCATGAACTGACGGAACTGGCTCTTACCAACGACGGGGTGAGAAATTTCAATGTGGCCATCAGGGAATGGGGAGAGAAACTGGTGTTTCTGCACCGGGTTCAGGAGGGGCCGGCGGATAAGAGCTACGGGATCGCCGTCGGGAGACTGGCAGGTCTGCCTGCCAGTGTGGTTAATAGGGCCCGGGATATTCTCGCCAACCTCGAGTCCCACGCCCTTGACAACGAGGGAGTTCCTGTGCTTATTGCGCCTGAGGAGATCCAGGAACAAATTCCAACCACCTCCCAGCTGGGTCTTTTCCAGGAAAACACCAGGGATGTACTGGAAATGGTGCTAAAGGCCGACGTAGACAACCTTTCACCTATTGAAGCGCTAAATCTGCTTGCAAGGATGAAAAAGAGATATGAATAGGAAACTGCTGCTGCGGCTGACATTACCGTTGGCCATCGCTGTGCTCTTTACGGTCACCGGCAGCGATACAGCCAGGGCCAAAACATACTGTGAGCGACTATACGAATCGGCCAGGCGCGATTATTATTCGCTCCTGGAAAGCGAGCGGAAACAGCGGTTTCATGACAGTTGGGAACGGGTCATCAACAGTTTCGACGGGATCGTAGACAAATACCCTGAGTGTTCAAAGGCCCCCGATTCCCTTTTTAACATGGGGGTGCTTTACCAGAAACTCTACCACAGATCGTGGCTGAAATCGGATCTGGAAAAGGCTCAAAAAGCTTACGAACGCCTGACGAAAAGCTATCCAATGAGTCAGCTTGCAGATGACGCCCTTTTTGGCGCAGCCCAGATCCTCGAGGAGATGGGGAGAAAAAAAGAGGCGTACAAAGCGTACGATAAAGTCAGAAATTCATACCCTAGCGGGGATATGTCAGGAAAGGCTAAAAAGAAACTAACCGAACTTGCCAGCTATGCTCCCAGACCTGACCCGGTGAAGCCCGTCGTTTCAAAACCGGGCAAGTTCAAAGTTTCTGATGTCCAACACTGGTCCAACCCCAACTATACCCGGATTGTGGTTTACGGCAGTGGGCAGCTTAACTTTGAGAAGCACAGTCTCAAAAGAGATTCCGTTACCGGTAAGCCGCCCAGGATCTATATTGATATCAAGGGGGCCGTCCTGCCAAGGGGCATCGACAACTCCCTGGCCATCAGAGACGGACTTCTTCAGCAGGCCCGCATCGCTCAGTACGACGCTGATACAGTACGCCTGGTTCTGGATATGGAGAGCCTCAAGGACAGCACAGCCAGAGCCCTTTTGAACCCTTCGAGGCTGGTCGTGGACATCTACGGCGAGGGACAGGGTGAGGGGCAGTCGGCCCTGGCCGGTGATCCTGGAAGTTCTGGTTTGATTTCATCCGGATCAGAGGTGCTGCCCCTTTCCCAGCAGCTTGGACTAAAGGTAAAAAGAATCGTTCTTGATCCTGGCCACGGCGGCAGAGATCCAGGGGCTGTTGGTCCTAAAGGGCTGAGAGAAAAAGATGTGGTGCTGTCGCTGGCAAAGCGGGTCAAAACTGCTCTGGAGGCTCGGGGATACGAGGTGCTGATGACAAGAGACAGCGATATCTACGTCAAGCTGGAGGACAGGGCAATATTTGCCAACAACAGCAGGGCGGATCTCTTTGTCTCCATCCACACCAACGCCAGCAAGAACAGGGCGGTCCGGGGGATAGAGACCTATTTCCTGGGTGTTGCCCGGGATCGTCAGTCCAGTGAAACGGCCATGCTGGAAAATGCTGTTTCGAATGAAAATACTCTTTCCGACCTCGAACAGATCCTTCACAGCCTTATAAATCAGAACAATATGTGGCATTCCAACGAACTTGCCGAGGCAGTCCAGGACAGCATGCACGGCATGGTCAGCGGCAAATACGGCACGATCAGGAACCTGGGGGTCAAGCAGGCGCCCTTCTACGTCCTTTCCAAAACCGGTATGCCCGCCGTCCTCGTTGAAACCTCATTTATCAGCAACTCCAGCGCGGAAAAGCTTCTGCAGAGAAGCGATTTCAGAGATACCCTGTCCGATTCCATTACCCGGGGAATTATTAACTACACGGAAAAGGTTTCAAGGCAGGAAGGTGATCCCTCGTGAGTCTCCTCAGCGTGGAAAAACTCAACGAGGCCAGCCACACCAGGCAGCTTGGGAATGAACTGCGCCGCACCTACAAGAACGCGTGGAACACCCTCAAGATGGAGCACGAGGCAGGTCTGGACAGTCTCGAAGTAACCGCCCAGCTGACCCGGCTTATGGATGAGATCGTTACCTACGTTTACGAAAGAACGGCTCAGGATCTCGTAAAAGAGGGTATGGTAGAGGATGTGCACCTTGTCCTTCTTGCACTGGGCAGTTATGGCCGCAAGGAACTTTCCCCCCACTCGGATGTAGACCTTCTTTTCCTTGTTCCAGACGATATTTCCAGGTGGACAGAGGTCTTCACCGAGAGGGTGCTTTACATGCTCTGGGACATCGGCCTGGATGTGGGCTACAGCACGCGAACGGCAAAGGACTGCTATAGCCTCGCAAAAGACAACTATGATGTCCTCACCTCCATAATTGACGGTCGTTATCTGAAGGGTGACTCCATATTTTTAGACACCTTCAAGTGGGATTTCAAAAAAAAAGTTCTCGAAAAGGTGGGGTCTGATTTCGTCAGGGCTAAACTGCAGATCATGGAGGAGCGCCTCGAAAAGCATGGTGGAACGGTTTACGTTCTTGAGCCAAACATCAAAGAGGGAATGGGGGGGTTGCGAGATATTCATACCGCCTTATGGGTGGCAAAGGTCCTGTTTGACGTAGACAGCCTGGAGGAGTTGGCAAAAACCAGAGACCTTGACGTTCTTGATCAGAATGACTACCTCTCCCTGGAAGAATCCCTCAACTTTCTCCTGAAGATCCGTTGTGAACTTCATTTCACCTCGAATACGGCAAGGGACCTTCTCACCATGGAAAGGCAGCCGGTTGTCGCCCGAAAGTTCGGGATCCTCGACCAAAAGGGCATCCCCGCTGTAGAGAGTTTCATGCAGGAGTATTATGAACACGCTGGCCGCGTCCACCATATCACCATGGGAGTTATCAAACGATCCATGGAGCGCAAGAGGAACGCTCCCAGGATTCTCCAGCGCCTCCGGGAAAGGGATCTGGGTGACGGATATTACGCCAGCAACGGCAACATCTATACACGGAAAGACGCAGTAGAGTTTTTCCGGGAAGATCCGATCAGGATCCTCGATATCTTCCGGAAGTATCAGAGCACTAACCTGGATCTGTCGCCGGAACTGTCCCAGGCGGTGCGAAGATCTCATGACCTTGTGGACCGTGAATTCCGCCGCTCCAAACCCGCAGCGGACATATTCTTTTCCATCCTTTGGGACGACAGAAGGCTCTACGCCACCCTTCTTCTCATGAACGAATTGGGATTCCTTGGGTGGTACATTCCCGAATTTGCCACGATTCACTGTAAGATGCAGCACGACTACTACCACACCTACACGGTGGACGAGCACAGTATCAGGGCCATCAAGGAGATCATTGAACTGCCGGAATCCAAAGACCCGGCTATGATCGTTTACCAGCAGGTGTGGGAGGAGATGAAAACTGAACGGGATCTCCTGTTTCTTACACTTCTGCTGCACGATGTCGGCAAGGGTAAAGGTTCCAATCACTCCGATACCGGGGCAGTTATGGCGGCCAAGTCCGGAAAGAGGTTGGGGCTTTCCGAGGACCAGATAGATATGATGGAGTTCCTGATCCGACAGCATCTGGTTTTGTCCCACGTGGCTCAGAGAAGAGATCTGCACGAAGAGAGAACTATCCTGGAAACGGCCGAGCTGGTGGGGACTTCCGAACGCCTGAAACTTCTATTCCTCATCACAATGGCTGACCTGAAGGCGGTCGGTCCCGGGGTCTGGAACGATTGGAAGGCGAGCCTCATCGCAGAGCTGTTTATGGTAACCCTGAAAGCCATTGAACAGGGCGGGATCAACCGTGAAGAGCTTATGGAAAAGATCCTTCTTGACCGTACCTTCGTTGAAGAAAAGCTTGCCGCGGATCATCCTCCGGAAAAGGTGAAAGCTGAACTGGATATTCTCACCGAGAGGGCATACATGGTCTTTCGGCCCAGAGTGCTCTCGCGCCTTATAGATATGAAGCTGAAGATGGGCGATGATCCCATCTACCTGTCATGGAGGCAGGTTAAAAGAGGGGGGTTCACCAACCTGTTCGTCGTTTCCCACGATCACCCTGGACTTTTCGCCAAGGTGGCTGGAGTGCTTTCTGCCAATAACGTCAACATCCTGGGTGCACAGATCCTCACGAGGAAAGACGGTGTCGTTTTCGACGTCCTCCACGTTACGGACAGTGTGATGAAACCGATCCAGGACAAGGTTAAATTCAGGATCGTGAACAGGGAGCTGAAAAAGGCCATCACCGGGGAACTTGATGTGGAGGAACTTTTCAGGAGCAGAAACCTGTCTCTTCCCCTGAACAAGAGAGACCGTACTCTGGTGGTCCCTCCCAAAGTCGAGATCGCGAACGACATCTCTGTGGAGCATACGGTGATCGATGTCTATGCAATCGACAGGATCGGTCTCCTTTACAATATTACCTCGACCCTGTCATCTCTTGGGCTCTCCATTCACACTGCCAAGGTCTCCACAAAGGTGGATCAGGCTGTAGATGTGTTTTACGTAAAGGATCTGGAAGGCAGGAAGATCACGGACGCCAATGAGTTGGATCGGATCAGGGAAACTCTGCTCGGGGTTCTGGTCCAGGACGGGATCTAGCCCGCATTTCTCACCAGGGTTCGTCGCGAGGCGGCGTAGACGGGTGTGGATACAAGGCGCGCGACCGAGGGCCCCGCAGGCCTAGTTGACACTACGTCGAGGAGCCCGGCCGAGCGCAACGCAGTAGACATGCCCGTATCCGCCGCCGCAGTAGAAGGCTGGTGAGAAGTGCGGGCTCTAACTAAAAGGCCGGACCTTGCGGTATCTTGAGAAACGATATTCGGGGACGTTGTGAAGCTTTCTGGGTGAAATTCTCTGGAATTTTTCTATCAGGAAGTCCTTTGGGAGGTGCCATCCTCGTTTCTAACTCGCTTCGGGCGGGGCCACGTATGCCTGGTCGCCGCCCTTTTCCTTGGCCGTGTAAAGAGCTTTGTCAGCTGCTACAATGAGTTCGTCGGATGTGGCTGATACCATGGAATCACTGGCCACTACGCCGATACTTGCCTCAATGAAGTGTTCAATCCCGTTGGCGGTGATTGGGATCGCCAGGCGCTCCAGGACCTGGTCGGCCACATTCTTGCCACCCTCGGAATCAGTCTGGGTCAGAAGGAGGGCGAATTCGTCCCCTCCGTATCGGGCCAGAATGTCCGTTTCTCTAAGGCCGTTCTGAAGGCGGCTGGCAACCTCTTTAAGGACAAAATCGCCATGGCGATGGCCGTGGGTGTCGTTGACATCCTTGAAGTTGTCCAGGTCCAGGATCAGCAGCGTAAACGGTGTAGAATACCTGCGGCCTCTTTTGACCTCATCCTCCAGTTTGTCGATAAAAAAACGATAGTTCGGGATGCCGGTCAACCCGTCGGTAATGGCCATCTCTTCCAGCAGTTTGTTCTTGGTTTTGAGTTCTTCCGACAGGTTTTTTATCCGGAGCATGGCCTTGATCTTGGCGAGTAATAGTGTTGTGTTGAACGGCTTGGTAATGTAATCGTCGGCGCCGGCGTCGATTCCTTTCATTATATCTTCCGGCTGGTCTTTAACCGTGACCAGAAAGATCATCGTGTCGGCTTGAACCGGGTTGGATTTAATACGGTGACAAACTTCAAGACCATCCATGCCCCTTCCGGTAGGTGATTCCGGGTCAGGAAGCATGACATCGAGGAGAACGAGATCAAAAGGCCCCTCATCTTCGAGGATCTGCAGGGCAGCAGCGCCCGTGAAGACACTGCTTACATTATAGCCTTCCGACTCCACTATTTTGCGCAGGATCTCGTTCAGGCCGGGGTTGTCTTCAACAATAAGGATCTGTGATCCTTGGCTCATTCAAATACTCTTTTCATGGGCGGAGGTGCCTGAGTTTTCCTATGATCTCGTTGATCTTGAACGGTTTGGTTATATAATCGGCAGCTCCCAGATCCAACCCTTCCTGAACCATATCTGCCTGATCCATGGCGGAGATAAGAAATACAGGGACTCCGGCTGTGGCAGGATTGTTCTTGATAGCTTTGAGAAACTCGAGGCCGGTCAGCCGCGGCATCATTATGTCAGTGATGACAACATCGGGTTTCTGTTCCTCAACGGCGAGTAGGGCCTCAAAACCGTTTTCGGCGGTTATCACATCAAACCCGTTCTCGGTAAGACCGTTTTTAAGAAGATTAATGATGAACGATTCATCGTCTACAATAAGAACTTTAGTATTTGACATTTGAAGTTCCCTTTCCCTCAAGGTGTGTTTCTGATAATTTATGTAATATGCCCCATAAAATCAAGGAAATTACGGGAGTTCGCAATCTATGAGTACTGGAGATCTTTTCCCCCAGGAGCGTTCGGACCGAACGGCCCCGGGTTCTGGGCCCCTGGCGGACAGAATGAGGCCGGCCCTTCTGGAGGAGTTTGTCGGGCAGGAAGAGCTCATGGGAACGGGGGCCATTCTAAGACGAATGATCGAAGAGGATCGGCTGGCTTCGGTGATCTTCTGGGGACCTCCGGGCACAGGAAAAACCACTCTTGCGCGTCTTATAGCCGATAAAACAGGGTCGATGTTTATGTCTTACAGTGCTGTGACGTCTGGATCCAGGGAGATGAAGGAAGTCATGGCCACGGCGCGGGAACTGAGGCGCAGGTC
>JALHUC010000441.1 GCA_022865845.1 bacterium
ATGCCTCTCGATCGTAGAGGCGCTGTAAAGGTAAAATGGGGTCCCAACCTCCTCAGCTATCTGCTCAACAGGTACATCCTCGCAGTACAGTTCCCGGCCTTTGTATTCAAAGAAATTCATGTATTACAGCCCCAGGTGTTTATGAGTGATAAAATTGTCCGGCCTCGAGGATTCTAATGAACTTGCGAAGCCGGATGCGAAGTCCGCAAATCTAACAGAGGCAGTTGCGATGTGTCAATCAGCCTGGTTGCCTGGCTGGGTGTTTTCTACTGGAGCATCTTCCACCGGACCCCAGGGTCCGGAAGGGTTAGCGGGAGGACCCTTAACACCGCAGGCCGCCAGGAAAAGCCAGATGACGAGGGAACTAATCAGAATTGATCTTGGCCAACCAGTCACGGGCTTCCTCCATTGCAATTTGGACCTGATTCCCGGCCGTCCCTCCAGGGATATCCCTGCGCCCCACTGAGGATCCCACTTTGAGGATATTGAAGACATCCTCGCCAATGGCGTCGCATTCTTCCCTCATCTCGTCGATGCCCAGGTCAGTCAGCCCGCACCCCTTTGCAAGGCAAAGGGCGACAAACTTTCCCGTTATCTCGTGGGCCTTCCGGAAGGGAACCCCTTTCTCAACGATGTAGTCAGCCAGGTCCGTTGCCGTGGTGAAACCGCCGTCGGCCGCTGCCTTCATTTTGCCAGCCTCAAACTGGATGTCGCCTATCAGGCCGGTCATGACCTCAAGGGATCCTGTCAGAGTTCTGACCGAGTCGAAGACCGGTTCCTTGTCCTCCTGGAGATCACGGTTGTAGGTCAGAGGAAGCCCTTTCAAAACCACCAGAAGGGAAGTGAGGTTACCGATAGCCCGTCCTGTTTTACCGCGTACAAGTTCGGCGGAATCGGGATTCTTCTTCTGTGGCATCATGCTGCTGCCGGTGGCGAACCCGTCCGGAAGAGTGACGAAGGAAAACTCGGCGGATGCCCACAATACGATCTCCTCGGCCAGGCGGCTCAGGTGGATCTGGCACAGTGCCGCGTCAAAGAGGAACTGTGCGGCGAAATCCCTGTCTGAAACGGTGTCCATACTGTTTCTCGTGATGCCTGAAAAACCAAGTTCCCTGGCAGTCATGGCTCGGTCAATGGGGTGAGGAGTTCCGGCCAGGGCTCCAGCGCCAAGGGGCGAATCGTTGAGGCTGTTTTTAAGAGAGAGAAACCTCCCATGGTCCCTTCTCATCATTTCAAAGTAGGCCATGAGGTGATGGGAGAGCAGAACGGGTTGTGCCCTTTGCAGGTGGGTATACCCTGGCATGACTGTATCCGTCTGCTCCTGGGCCCTTTCAAGAAGACAGTGGAGCATGCGCTCTATCCGCTCCAAAATTGCATCACAGGTGTCCCTGATATACAGCTTAAGATCGAGGGCCACCTGGTCGTTCCTGCTTCGTGCAGTGTGAAGTCGTCCCCCTGCCTCGCCGATGCGCTCGGTGAGAAGCGTTTCGATATTCATGTGCACATCTTCCAGAACCGATTTCCATGGCATGGAACCGCCATCCAGCTCCTCAAGGATCCCTTCGAGACCCTCGATGATGAGTTTCGAATCCTCCTCGGTAATGATCCCCTGTTTACCCAACATACGGGCGTGGGCGATGCTGCCCCGGATATCCTGGGGATAAAGCTCCCTGTCAAAGGACACAGACTGGGAAAATTCCTCCAGTATCCGTGAGGTTTCCTCTTTAAACCTTCCTTGCCACGGTTTTTTAGTCATCACAACTCCAGGAAACAGATGCTGTTGATCCCATATCTCAGATCTCAAATCTCAAATTGCTATCCAAAACCATTAGCTTGTCCTAACATGCTGGAATATAACAACATTAACCCATATGTCGAACTAAATCTTACATGATTCCCCTGGAATTACGGAATTCATAACCAATCACGGCAAATTGTGCTCAAGTATCCACTGTTATTTTGAGATATGAGATATGAGATGGCTGCATTCCCGCGATACGCCGATACTCCGGTACAATTGTTGAGTGGTTAGATATAACCGTCCGGCTCCCCCCGGTCATCTGTGATGCCTGTCAGCAGGTCCTCGCCGCTCATCCGTTCCCAATGGTGAGGGGTGGAAGGCCGGTAGATCCCGGTCAACTTCACCATGACTCGTGAGGAACGGGGGTCAGTCTCGTGGTGGGGGTGAAGTCTGCACAAGTAAAGTCTCGTCTCATTCCCGAAACGCAGCCTGGAAACGGGCGCCCCCGAAAAATCGTCGGTTTTAAACTCCGACAGCTTGATCCTGGGAAGCTTGTGGCGTGCACCGTTCACAATGCTTGAATGACCGAATGAATCCCCCGTCATTGCTCCCTCCAGTTCGGTCTCGCAGGAGCTGTTGATGAAAACGGTCAGGGTGTCTCTGGTGCCGGGTGTCTTGAAAAGATGCTCCCCATAGAATCCAGTGACGACATCCCTGAAAACCTTATGCTCAGGTTTGGGGTTGCACTGAATGACGGCCAACAGGTCCAGGTTCTGATGGCGCCGGAAATAGAGCTCATTGGCCTTTTCAATGATCGACATGATGTTGGAGTTATGCAGGTCCCTGTAGACGTAATCGAAGCAGATCAGAGGCATGAAGTTAAACGGCGTGTTCTCGCAGGAAAAGAGGAGAAACGCCTTTCCGTGGTACAGGTCGAAAAGGTCGTCAACAGTCTCCTCCCCCGCGAAGGGGTGCGTCTTGGCTGCCAGAAAACACCTGATTCGTCCCTTGCGTTCCTTGACCACGGTAACACACATGTTTACCGGTTTGGACCGATCGTCACCATCATCCTCATCGCTGAGGAGATCGATGATATCCGAATTGTCCGTTATATAGCGGTCCAGCACCTTGCGGAACTGGTGGAGCGTGATGTGTTCCACACCGAAGATCACCACAGTATTGTCGGGAAGCTCTGTAGAGATCACCTCGATCACTTCGTCCATTGTGTCGAAGGGAACGGAACTTTCGGGCAGGAGAATGAAATGTAGTTTTTCATCACCGGACAGACAGCTTGCAATCCGAAGGATCGACATTGTCCTTGCGGTCTGCTCCGCCTTATCTTTTATCTTGAAAAGCCGGCCTTCCAGGCGAAGCCGTGTCGGTATCTGGGCGACGAGGGTGTGTATCCCCTCTCCGGCAGGAAAATCAAGGTCCACTGTATGTTCAATGATACGCACCATGACTCAGGTAGTGAAGACTTTGGAGAGGATGTGCCTGGTACCGTTAGAGATATCCATGCGGCTTACTGCCTCCTGGTCGGCCCAGATAATTTCCGATACCTCTTCCTTATTGGGTGTCAGATCCCCGCTTTTTGGAGATGCCAGATAATAGAGGATCACATAGTGCACCGCGTGTTCATTTGAGGGAACGATCTCATATATATCGATAAGCCCCTCCACATGGATTTCCAGGCCAACCTCTTCCCTGACCTCCCTTTTGAGGGCTGATGTAATAGGTTCCCCCAGATCGACCTTGCCGCCAGGCATGACCCATTTACCCAGATAGGGGGGGATCGCCCTTTTGGTGAGGAGGACGTTGCCTTCGTCGTTTTTGACGACGGCTACTACTGCTGTCCTGACTGCCTTCTTCCTATATCTCATAATTGTTGGGGGTAATGCGGCTTCCAATAAGGGGTCATCTACTGCGTTATCGCCCTTCGGCAATCCTCGGCGTATGTTCCATATACGCCTCCGGTTTCCTCAGGACTCTGGCCTTGCATCTAACCCCTTCTTTGAAGCCTGAGAACCTTTTTATATGTCCTCGGGAATCCTCATCCCGCCATTGGCGGGACTCACGGTTCCCTTGTCAGTTGAGCCTCGCATCTGATGTACTCTTGAAAGCCTTGTAAAACAGGAAGGATGAATAGGGAAGGAGGGAGGATGAAGAAGATCTCCCGTTGTCTATATTCCACCTTCCACCTTCCTCCTTCGCTCTCCCGGTACTCCTCAGGACTCTGGCCTTGTATCTAACCCCTTTTTGGAAGCCATGCAAAATAGGAAGGATGAATAGGGGAGGAGGGAGGATGAAGAAAAGCTCCTGTTGTCTATATTCCACCTTCCACCTTCCTCCTTCGCTCTCCCGGTACTCCTCTACACCCTACACTCTACACCCTACACTCCTGCGAAGTCGATTACGGTTTCTTCCGTTTTTTCAAAGCATTAATTCGCAGTCTTAACGCGTTGACCTTGATAAAGCCGGTGGAGTCGGCCTGGTCGAAAACCGTCTCCTCTTCGAAGGTTGCAAAGTCAGGCACATACAGGGAGACGGCTTCCGGGGCCTTTCTTCCCGCTACACTGCAATGGCCCTTGAACAGCTTTATCCTGACAGTACCGGTAACTCCAGTCTGGGTCTCGTCTATACACTTTCTGAGCCAGTCCATCTCCGGGGAGAACCAGTACCCGTTGTAGATGAGTTCCGAGAATTTCGGAACGAGGGAGTCCCTCAAGTGCATGACTTCCCTGTCCATGGTGAGAGACTCCACCGCCCTGTGAGCCATGTGCAGGATGGTGCCGCCTGGAGTCTCGTATACTCCTCTGGACTTCATGCCGATATATCTGTTCTCAACAAGGTCGACGCGGCCTACTCCGTGGCGTCCGCCTAATTCGTTAACTCGTTTCAACAGCGCTGCGGGTGAGAGGATGTCGCCATCCACCGCTACAGGAGTCCCATCTTCAAAATCGATGGTGACATATTCAGGTTTATCGGGGGCATCCTCGGGCGCCACCGAAAGTGTGAACATGGATTCGTCCGGTTCCATCCAGGGATCTTCCAGTATCCCCCCCTCGTAGCTGATGTGAAGCAGGTTCCGGTCGCTACTGTAAGGTTTGTCTTTTGTCACCGGAATGGGGATATCGTGTTTTTTGGCGAAATCGATGAGGGCAGACCTGCTTCCGAGGTCCCACTCTCTCCAGGGAGCGATCACCGTTACACCAGGCATCAGGGTGTGGTACGCCAGTTCAAAACGGACCTGGTCATTCCCTTTCCCTGTGGCGCCATGGGATACAGCATCGGCTCCCACCCGCCTGGCCACTTCGATCTGGGCTTTGGCGATGATGGGGCGGGCGATGCTGGTGCCCAGTAGATAATAACCTTCATAAATGGCGTTGCCTCGAAGTGCCGGGAACACGAAATCCCTGACGAACTCCTCCTGGACATCCTCGATGTACACCTCGCTGGCTCCAGTTTTCAAGGCCTTCTCCCGGATGCCGTCCATCTCATTTCCAAGACCCAGGTCGGCTGCGAAAGCGATTACCTCGCATTTATAGACCTCTTTGAGCCAGGTGAGGATCACGGAGGTGTCTAATCCGCCCGAATAGGCTAGCACTACTTTATTAACTTTGGGTCTTGTGTTCATTTCTTCTCCTTACAAGTTGGGTTTTATGCGGCACGCGGTAATCCCGCCGCAGGCGGGATGGCCTTGCATCTGGAGTATTCTCACGTGCCTTGTAAGACGTACTCTCGTTTCCGGTCGGTTCCTCGGTCGAGCTTTGTATCTGGCGCACTCTTGAAAGCCTTGTAAAAAAGGAAGGATGAATAGGGAAGGATGGAGGATGAAGATAGAATCGTTTTGCTTTTATTCCTCCTTCCTCCTTCCTCCTTCCTCCTTCCTCCTTCTATTTTATCAGCCACTCCAATAGCGCCTTCTGCGTGTGCAGCCTGTTCTCTGCCTGGTCGAAAATAGCGCTTTGGGGGTGATCGATCAACTCTTCTGTTATCTCCTCGCCGCGGTGTGCCGGAAGGCAATGCAGGATCTTTGCGCCAGGGTCGGCATCGTTG
>JALHUC010000442.1 GCA_022865845.1 bacterium
AGTTACACTCATGGTGTAACGAAGGCGAACGGCGTGACTTCGCTTTGATATTCCATCAGATCAGTCTTTCACCACTTCCCGCGAAACCCTTGGAACTGCCCTGCTTCATCCGTTAGTATGACCAAGGGGGCTGGGGGATTAACAACAGAATTTTTCCGGTGTCAGAGCACTTTTGCATGCTCTTCGTTGCACTACGCACCACGCACTGCCTTTACCTCCGCCTTTCTATCTTCGAAACAGGGCGTACATCGTCACCCCGATCGCCATATAGATCATCTTGCTACCGGGCAGATCCGTTACTTCCGAGATAAGGATCATTCCCGCGCCATAAATAACCATCCAGAACAGTTCAATACCATGCAACGGTATCCCCATTAAGGTGAACCTGATCTTTTGTTCTCCGTCTTTGGGAGAAGTCAGCTCGTCTTGCCCATTTTCATCGAGTTCTGGCATGTACCACTCCATATTCACTGTTCAATATGAACCTAAAGGTTTTCTCTTTTCACCTTTCACCTTTCACCTTTCACTCATCACTGCCCCTTCCAGTCACCATTCACTCTTACTACTCCTTCACCCTGTGATTGGACCAGTGGATGTGCACGATGACCCACTGGCCGTCGGTTTGTTTCAGAGTCATGGTTTCGGCCGTCTTCAGGTGGTAGCACTTGCCCTTATACTTGGTCTTCAGGTCGTAGGTGGAACTCACGGTCGCCGTGTTGTCCTCTATCCAGGATGTCTGCCATTCCAGCTTGCGCTTGGACTCGGCGGAAAATGCGATATCATCTTTCAGATGGCCTTCGGCGTAATGCTTCAAGGAGGTTTCAGCCTGCCCATCCTCAAACAGTAGAAGGTCTTCGGCCAGCATCCCCTTTACGGCTTCAATATCGCCGTCCAGAAGGGCCTGGTGGAAAGCTGCCACCCTTTCCTCGGGAGCCCCTGCTGCCGCGGTGCCGGGAACCAGAGCTGTCAAAAGGGTCAATGCGATAAGTCAATAATGATCGCCTGATCATAAAATACCTCCTGAATGGGTAAATGGCGAAGTCGTTGAACAATCTATGCTCTTTCGCCAGGTCGCTATGTCGGTGCTTTAAGAGAGTCCACCGGGCTTTCCCCTGCTGCGTTCCGGCCCGCGATTCGGCCGAAGACCAGGCACTCCGTGATGGCGCAGCTGCCCAGGCGGCAGGCCCCGTGGACACCGCCGGTTACTTCCCCGGCTGCGAAAAGGCCTTTCACCGGTTCCTGGTCAAGGTTTATGACCTGAGCCCTGATGTTGATCTGAACGCCCCCCATGGTGAAGTGAACCTTGGGCCACAGGCGCATCCCGAAATAAGGCGGTTGCACGATGGGGGAGGCATCGGGAAGGACCTCCCTCCCGAACTCCCGGTCGGTACCATCCTCAACGTAGCTATTGTAGCGCTCAACGGTGGCTTTGAGTTCATCGGCTGGAACCCCGTAAGCAGCGGCCAGGTCTTCGATGCGATCGAACTTTTTGATCACACCCTTTTTCAGACCTGGGCCAAGGTCCCACCCCTGGGAATCGACCGCCCTGGAGTCGGCGATCCCGATGCAGGGGTGCCCGATCTTGAGGAGGGCGTCTGAAAGAGTCTTCCTGTCGGACAGTTCGTTAATGAAGCGCTTTCCCGTCGCCGGGTCCACGACAACCCCATATAAGAATACGACGTAGTCGGAAAAGACTGGCCCTACGCCAAAACCTTTCTCATCGGGGGAGGCCCATGGACCGAGCTGTATGTGTGACAGGTGAACGGGAGTGGCGCCGATCCTGAGCGTTTCTTTAAGTGCTTCGGCAGTGGCGAACGGTTTGTTGGTGGTGTCTATTCTCTCTGTCAGTCGGGGGTCCTGGGAAGTGCGGAAGGGGATGTCGCTTCCAAAACCTCCGGTGGCAAGGATCACCGCTCTGTTCGCCTTAATGAACAAGTCGCTTCCCCTGGTCGGATCCCGATAGTCGTAGCCGTCGAGCATACACACGCCGGCCACGTTGCCCTCCGGATCCAGGACGAATGATCTGAGGCACACTCCGAGCCTGATCTCGACACCGATCTCCTTCGCCTTTTCAACCTGCCGGTTGATGATGGTGGCGCCTGTCCTGTTGGCGGCGGTGTAGCAGCGGTGCACGGAATGCCCCCCGAAGTGGTCCACCCTGTCCATATACTCTACTCCGAGGTAATCGATGGACCACTGGAAAATCTCGTTTGACCTTTCGGCCACCTCGCGGACGAGTTCCGGGTAATTGAGTCCCATACCAGCCTTCATCATGTCTTCGTACATGAGCTCTGGAGAGTCATCGAATCCGTATTTTTTCTGAAGGGCAGTTCCGGCTGCGGCGATCCCGCCATCACTGATGACAGAGTTTCCTCCGGGTGCTTTCATCTTATCCAGGACGATGACGGAAGCGCCTGATTCGCGGGCCTCTATGGCGGCAGCCAGTCCGGCGAACCCGCTTCCTATAACGACGACGTCAAAGGTTTCATGCCAGTCTTCCATTCAATAGCCCCTTTCAGCCATATCTTACCGGCACATAATAAACCTATTGCAAGTGGGGAGCAAATAGTGGGCGAAGGGCGTTAAGAGCAGGAGCCAGGAGGAAGGAAGGGGGAGGGAGGAAGGAGGAAGGAGGAAGGAGGAAGGAGGAAGGAGGAA
>JALHUC010000443.1 GCA_022865845.1 bacterium
GCTTTGGGCTTTGGGCTTTGGGCTTTGGGCTAGACTACCACTTCCCAGATCACGCTGGGCACCTTTGACCCCGGCACCCTATACGGATGAACTTTTCCCACCCCTTCCTCCACCAGCGCTTCGGTGGTGTAGACCAACAGCCGTCCACCGGGGGCAAGGAAAGGGCGGGCAAGGTCCAGTATCTTCCAGGGCTTGGCCGCTGCCCTGCTGACGGCCGTATCGAAACATCCTGCCCACCCACTATCCATCAACTCCTCGAAGCGCCCCTCCAGAACCTGCGCCTCGCTGACATCCAACGCTCTAATAAGGTGCTTCAACCAGGTACACTTCTTACCGGAAGCTTCAGCCATACACAGGGAAATACCTTCCCGTGCTATTTTAAGGGGCATCCCCGGGAACCCTGCTCCGGCTCCCAGGTCCACCACCCGACCATCCTTCCCCAACAAACCGAGGGCCAGGGGTGCCAGGGAATCCAGGAAATGTATGCGGATCCAGTCGTGGGGACGACGAGATACCAGGTTGACCTTGCGGTTCCAACGCTCCAGCTCGGTGTAGTAAATGAACAGTTTGCTCTTCGCCAGCTCATCCAACTGGATGCCCATGGGTTCAGTGCCGGTGGTGAGATCATGGATGAACTGTTCTTTGGTCATGGTGGGGGCGATTCCAAGTTCCGGATTCCAGATTCCAAAGGGCGCTTAATCAGCGGCCTTCTCCTGCATTCTGCGTTTTGCGTTCTGTTTTCTGCCTTCTAAATACACCATTAGCGCCGACACAGCCGCCGGGGTGATCCCCGGTATCCGCGAGGCCTGTCCGAGGCTGGCTGGGCGAACATCCTCAAGGCGGTCGCGCACCTCCCTTGAGAGAGAGTGCAGACATGCATAGTCAAGATCTTCCGGTATGGCCATGGATTCCAGTCGCGCCATTTTCCCCACCATGGCCAGCTGCCTGGCAATGTACCCTTCGTACTTGATCTGAATCTCGACCTGTCTTGCAGCCTCTTCTTCGCGTATGGGGGGAAAACCCGGGTCAAGGCTTTCAAGGTCCCCGTAAGAGATCTCAGGCTGCTTCAGGACCTGGGCGAAGGAGGTTCCTTTTGGCGGTCCTCCTGCCAGGCTTACAGTGACCCTGTGGTTTCTGACCTCCTCAAGGCCATTCTCGATCACCCTGGCCTTCTCTCGAAGCTGCCCGATCTCCTCCTCGGTAATGAGACCGGCCCTGTATCCCTTTTCCATGAGTCTCAGGTCTGCGTTGTCTTCACGAAGGATAAGCCGGTATTCAGCGCGTGAAGTGAACAGCCTGTAGGGTTCGGTGACACCCTTTGTTATCAGATCATCTACAAGGACCCCCATGTACGCCTCATCCCTGCCGAGGGTGAGGGGCGGCTCTCCCTTCACCTTGAGAGCTGCGTTAATGCCGGCAAGCAGGCCCTGTGCCGCCGCTTCCTCGTAGCCGGAAGTGCCGTTGATCTGTCCGGCCAGATAAAGTCCATGGACCGCTTTGATCATGAGATCCGGCCCCAGCTGTGTTGGGCTGACAAAGTCATACTCTATAGCATAGCCCGGTCTCATGATCTGGACCTCTTCAAGACCCTGGATCGTGCGCAGCATTTTGATTTGAACGTCAATGGGCAGGCTTGTGGAAACGCCGTTAGGGTAATATTCCCTGGTTTGAAGCCCTTCGGGCTCGAGAAAAACCTGGTGCCCTGTCTTATCGGGAAAACGAACGATCTTGTCCTCGATGCTGGGGCAGTACCTTGGTCCAACTCCCTTGATCACACCTTTGTAAAGAGGAGACCTGTCGAGTCCGCCCCGGATGGCATCGTGTGTGGCCTGATTTGTCCTGGTGATCCAGCACGGGACCTGGGGACGATGGATGCCTCTGGTTTTGAAGGAAAAGGGCTTGGGAACTTCATCGCCGTATTGCGCCTGGCAGCGGTCAAAGTCGATGGTCTTTGCATCCAGCCTGGGTGTTGTGCCTGTCTTGAGCCTTCCCATTTGAAGGTCCAGGGCCTCGAGGGCGCCGGAGAGGCCAACGGATGGAAACTCCCCCGCCCTACCTGCCGGATAGTTCGTCATGCCGACGTGGATCAGGCCATTGAGGAAGGTGCCCGATGCCACCACTACCGCAGTGGAAAGAAACTCCTCGCCGGCCTGGGTATAGACACCTCCGATCCGGCGAACACCTTCCCCCTCTTCCATCAAAAAGCCTTCCACCATGCCCTGTTTAATATGCAGACCCTCCTGAGCTTCAAGGCGTTCCCGGACCCAGGTTTTGTACCCGTACATATCGGCCTGGGCTCTGGAGGATCTAACTGCCGGGCCCTTTTTCGTGTTGAGTATCCTGTACTGAATTCCGGTGGCATCGATGGCCATGGCCATGAGCCCCCCAAGGGCGTCGATCTCTCGAACCAGGTGTCCCTTTGCCAACCCGCCAACAGCCGGGTTACAGGACATGTGGGCTATCTGGTCAATGGAGATGGTGAGCAGCAGGGTTGTCATGCCCATACGAGAACTGGCCCACGCCGCTTCACACCCTGCGTGGCCAGCTCCTATCACGATGACATCGTAACGGGTGGGGTCCTGGAAGCGAGGGGGGTCTTGGAAGTGGGGGGGGTTAGGGGCAATTTCAGATTTCATATTCCAGATTCCAGATAAGTGAACGCTCCTGATTATTCCTTCCAGCCTGTCTGTATATCACAAAACTTCCAAACATTAGAAATTCCTTTGGGTTATCAACTAGGCAAGTGTTTCACGTGAAACACTCAGCCACACTGTGGCTTCATGCTCCAGCTTCCAGGTTCGTGATTACACGGACAGCCTATGCCTGTGATCTTCTTTGGAATCTGGAATTTGGAATTACCTTTTACTTCCCTATGCAAAAGCGGCTGAAAATCTCCTCCAGCACCTCATCCACCGTGAGTTCCCCCGTCAGCTCGCCCACTCCCAGGAGCGCTTCCTGGAGGTCCACGGCAAGCAGTTCCGGTTCCCGGGACTCTCTGAGCCCCTCC
>JALHUC010000444.1 GCA_022865845.1 bacterium
CGGCCATCTCGAGAACGGTCATGTTCTCAATGAACTGGACTACATCTTCCTTCTTGATATCTGCCATCGTATTTTCCTCCTGATACGAAACATTGATAGGGTCGCAAAAAATCCATTCGTGGCTTTTTTGCTCCACGGAAAGCGAAAAATGTCATTTTCGCTTTCCTTACAAATCAATGACGTAAATTGCCGGTCATTGATTTGGGCGCCCCAACCAGGGCGCGTTGATGACCTTTTGCGAGTCCATCAACATTCATTCAAATTATCTGAAAAGGGCCTAGGCCGCCTCCTTCTGGCGTTGTATGGAACCTAGAACTCTGACGAAACTGGAAGGTATTTCGGACAACGTTCGGACAAAGTTGGTTGCCGGGGCACTCATGGAGGCCAGAGCCATGGCGATCATGGCATCCTTGCTCGGCATATCCGCCAGCAGTTTGATCTCTGCTGCATTTATTATCTTGCCGGATAAAATGCCGACCTTGGCCTCGAGCTTGTCGTTGCTCTTGATGAAATCCATCAGAGCCTTGGCAGGCCCGACCGGATCTCCTGCTGTGTAAAGGATCGCAACAGGACCCGTGAAATATTCCTTCACTGCTTCGAGAGGGGTCCCATCGGCCGCACGGATGGACAATGTGTTCTTGACCACCCTAAAGCGAGCCTCAACATCACGGAGCTTCGTTCTCAGATTGGATATTTTTTCCACCGTAAGCCCCCGGTAGTCTGTGAGCACGGCCATTTCCAACCCGGAGAACAGTTCGTGAAGCTCCTGAACCTGTTTATCTCTATCAGCTCGTCCCAATTCGTCTCCTCCTTTCTTTTTGTTTTCTGACGTGACGTTCAGTACGCCGGCCAGACATATGACAGGATGAGACTAGAAGTGGTCCGCAGCCTTCCAGGGTCGCCCCTTGGAACGCATTAGAATCACACCGCATCTCGGCAGGGTGCTCACACAGAGCGTTTAAACCCGCGTTGTCGCGGGTCCCGGCTGTCACTGATCTTCCGGTGTGGCCAGTATTGAACAATGTCGTCAACGGGCAATGCACAGAGCAAAACGCTCTACGCGATCCGACCGCTCACTCCTGAGAGGGAGCCACCCGATCATCGATGCTGGACCTGGATAATCCTGGTAAATTTCTACGAATGAATGAACTGTTATTTCAGGCCATCCAAACTATCTAAGGGCATTAACGGCCCAAACAGGATCGACTTTAACTCCCGGCCCCATAGTGGACGAGAGCGTAATGGACCTGAAATAGCGTCCCTTGCTGGCAGTCGGTTTAAGTTTGAGCAGTGAGTCCAGCAAAGCAATCAGGTTCTCTGAGAGCTGCTCAGTAGTAAAGCTGGCCTTCCCGATAGGCGAATGGACAATGCCGTTCTTCTCGGTCTTGAACACCGCTTTTCCTGCCTTGATCTCTTCGATGGCTTTGGTCAGCTCAAAGGTCACGGTTCCCAGTTTGGGGTTCGGCATCATTCCGCGGGGCCCGAGAATCTTGCCCAGTTTTCCAACGGTCCCCATCATGTCCGGTGTTGCCACGACCCTGTCGAACTCGAGCCATCCGCCCTGGATCTTTTCAGCCAGTTCGTCGCCACCTACGTGGTCAGCCCCCGCGTCCCTGGCTTCCTTATCCTTTTCGCCCTTGGCGAATGCAATGACTCTCTCGACCTTACCGAGACCGTTAGGAAGGACCGTGGCTCCTCGAACCATCTGGTCGCTCTTGCGGGGATCAACACCCAATCGGACAACGCACTCTACCGTCTCGTCGAACTTGGCGGTAGATGTTTCCCTGACAATCCCAATGGCCGTCTCAAAATCGTAGGCCTTTAAGCGATCCACCTTCTCGGCTGCTGCCGAGTATCTCTTACCTGCTTTCATAATTAACACTCCACTAGAAACTAGAATCCAGACACTAGATACTTGTCGTTAAAGGCACTAGCCTTCGACGACAATACCCATACTCCGGGCCGTACCCACCACCATTTTCATGGCCTCCTCGATGCTGTAAGCGTTAAGGTCCGGCATCTTGGTACGGGCGATCTCCTCGACCTGGGCTTTTGTGACCTTTCCCACCTTGAGCTTGTTAGGCTCTCCAGAACCTTTTTCGATCCCCGCCGCTATTCTAAGCAGAACGGCCGCGGGAGGCGTCTTGGTGATGAAACTAAAGGAACGATCGGCGTAAACCGTGATAACCACAGGGATGATCATGCCGCTCTGATCCTGGGTCTGGGCATTGAACGCCTTGCAGAACTCCATGATGTTGACACCATGCTGACCCAGAGCAGGCCCAACGGGAGGCGACGGGTTGGCCTGCCCGGCCGGAATTTGAAGCTTTATAAGACCTATAACCTTCTTTGCCATCTGCGTTTCCTTCCTTCGTGCAAAACTGTGACCAGATCACCCGTTGATCCCACCCGGGCGGGATTCGAGGGTAGGGACAAACACCCAGCCTGTCCGCTAATTCTTCTCCACCTGCAGGAACTCAAGCTCCACAGAAGTGGCTCGACCGAAAATGGTGACCAGTACCTTGAGTTTGCCCTTCTCCTCGTTGACCTCTTTAACGATACCGTTGAAGTTCGTGAAAGGTCCATCTACGACCCTCACACTTTCGGCAACGGAGAAGACCACCTTGGGTGTAGGCCTCTCTGCTCCCTCCACCACCTGCTGTTGGATCTTATTGACCTCATTTGGCGACAGCGGTGCCGGGTTGGCCCCACCGACGAACCCCGTGACTTTGGGCAGGCTGCTGACCAGGTGCCAATTGTCATCGTTGAGAACCATCTGCACCATAATATAGCCCGGGAAAAATTTTCTGGAGGAGATCTTTTTCTTGCCTTTTTTTAGTTCCACAACCTCCTCGGAAGGGATCATGACATCACCAACTTCTTCCTCCCGCCCCTTTTCCCGGAACTTCTGGAGGATAGAATCCCGCACCCGGATTTCAAAGCCTGTATGGGTGTGAACGACAAACCAGTTCATAATGTTTTGCTCGGTCATGATCCGCTATCCGAAGAGCGATGTGACCATTCTACTCAGGAGGATATCAATAATCCCGAGATAGAATGAAATGATGAAAACCACAACCAGCACAACACCCGTAGAAGATATGGTATCCTGTCGTGAAGGCCACGAAACTTTTTTCAGTTCAACTCGGACATCGGTCAAAAAGGCGCGTGTTCTTTTCAGCATGGGCAGGTATCCCCGATCAATAACAGCATAAGAAGCCCTTCCATCGCCAGAAGGGTTAATGGCAGGCCAGGAGGGATTCGAACCCCCATCACCCGGTTTTGGAGACCGGTGCTCTAACCGTTAGAGCTACTGGCCTTCCCCTTTAAAGCGACAGAACAAATCTACTTCGTTTCCTTGTGAGGCCTGTGGCCACCACAGAAACGGCAGAATTTTTTTATCTCCAACCTCTCGGTGGTATTCTTCTTGTTTTTGGTCGTTGAATAGTTGCGCTGTTTGCACTCGGTGCATTCCAGCGTAATAATCACACGCATCTCGCACTTTCCCCGCTCCGGGTCTCAAACGGTCAGATCGGACCCGATTCTACTCGATGATCTCGCTGACAACCCCGGCGCCCACGGTGCGGCCGCCCTCGCGGATGGCGAAGCGAAGTTCCTTCTCCATGGCGATGGGGGTGATCAACTCAACCTCGATGGATACATTGTCACCGGGCATCACCATCTTTATGTCCGAAGGAAGGGTCGCAATACCTGTCACGTCCGTCGTACGGAAATAAAACTGGGGACGATATCCGTCGAAGAACGGCGTGTGACGACCGCCTTC
>JALHUC010000445.1 GCA_022865845.1 bacterium
GCGCCACACTGGGTCTTTTCGCCCCACTGCTACTGGAATCAGCCGATGAGGTGATTATTCTCGACTCCCATGTTACGAGCTTAATGAGTGAGCATGCGGCCGGACGATTCGTGGGCGCGAGGCCTTCAGGCGTCAAACTGAAATTCGAACAGAGCACGCCCGGACGCTACTTTGGCGACCACGGGGAAGGATGGGGAGGTACATCCATCATCAAACCCGTTGGTGTTATTACCGGGATTGACCGTAATGTTGCGCGGGTGGGCATGAGAATCCTGATCACCGAGACAACCGGTCAGAAGGGTGTTATGCTTGAGCTTGCCGAGGACGGCAGTCTCGTGGAGATACCCATATCGGAGAATGCTAGAAAGGCATTGAATGCCATTTCCGCTAGTTGCGAACCTTCCTTAGTATCAGCAATTTACATGGGGGGTACCGGAGGGAGCGCAAGGGCCGGTGTGACACTTTATCCTGTGAAGCTGACACAAGCCGTACACGCGGCTAAGGCAAATCTCACTGTTGGTGGAGCCCCTGTTTTCATTTTGCCTGGTGGAGGAATCAATTTTTTGGTGGATGTGGGAAGGGTTAAGGCCGGCTCTTTCTACTGGACTCCCACGCCGGCTACAATCTGCCCTGTTGAGTATACAATGGAACTCAAGGATTATGAGGAGATGGGGGGGCACCTGGAGGCCATGAGGCCGTTTACACCCAAAGAACCGATCTCGGTAGTAGACTGAGACGGAAATCAGAGGTCAGAGGTCAAGAGACTGGAATCAGATGTTAGAAGACAGGAGACAGAATAGTAACTCATCATTTTTTTACTGACCCCTGATCTCTGATTTCTATTTTTTATTGTGGTAGGAGCAAGAAATCACCAGAGGCAGCCTTTATACCAAAAAAGTTTGTAAGTTCTCAATAAGCCCGGGCTGAATTTAAAATCCCCCTCAATCCCCCTTTGCAAAAGGGGGAAGCAGTCGGAATGCCCGGATTAATTGAGAACTTACAAAAAGGTACACTTAAAGGACAATATGCCATACGAAAAGGCGATCAATGTGCTGCATGGTGGTGCCGTGATGGCTGAATGCGGTCCCATGAGGCTGGTGATCTCCGCTTTTGTAGGAAAGGTGCCTCAGCCTGAGATGGGCAAGCGGGCTGCCGAGGAATCCTTTAAGTATTTGGAACAGGTGGCGCGGTTGAGGGACTTCCTGGGAAGACGATGCACTGGAATTCCGGAAAATTTGGAGGATTCTCTTGCCGTTAAGATGATACGGAGCGTATCGGCCGTTGGCGATCAAGACCTTACGCCCATGGCAGCGGTTGCGGGGACCATCGCAGATGCAGTGGCTGATTTTCTCGTTAACCGCGGAATGACCAGAGTGGTAGTAGATAATGGCGGGGATGTGGCTGTGAGGCTGCTGGGAGATGCATCTGTAACAGTCGGGATACGCCAGAAGGTCGACAAGCAGGAAATATCAAATGTTATCGCCCTGAATTCCCGATCGCCTTCCTGGGGAGTGACCACCAGCGGCCTGGGTGGGAGAAGTTTTACCAGAGGAATAGCCTCAGCCTCGACAGTCATTGCCGAGACAGCTTCAATGGCGGATGCGGCCGCAACTGCCATTGCTAATGCAAGTTTTGTGGAAGACGAACAGGTGATTCAGCGTCCGGCAGAAGAGATTGATCCCGAGACAGATATTGCAGGACTCCCTGTCACGGTAAAGGTCGGGCCGCTAAGCGAAGAAACAAAAGCCATGGCCGTATCAAAGGCCATGGAACGAGCAGAACAACTGATAGA
>JALHUC010000446.1 GCA_022865845.1 bacterium
AGAACGAAAAGCATCAGGAATGCAGATATTTCACCAGTTCTAAGAAGGGTGAAGGTCTGCCAGGTGGCCTGCGGCATCCTGGCAACGATACCGGCGAAAATGATAAGTGATATCCCGTTACCGATTCCTCTTTCAGTTATCTGCTCACCCAACCACATGATAAAGGCCGTTCCGGCCGTCATCGTGAGGACGGTCATAAGTCTGAATCCCCAACCGGGATCCGGGACGATAGCCGCTCCGCCCGGGCTTGTCATCTGCTCAAGTCCTATAGAGATACCAAAACTTTGAAATGCGGCAAGACCGACTGTTCCGTATCGGGTGTACCTGATGATCGTGCGGCGGCCGGCCTCCCCCTCTTTGGATAAACGTTCCAAATGGGGTATGACCACCGTGAGCAGCTGAATGATAATGCTTGCCGAGATGTAGGGCATGATTCCGAGAGCGAAGATGGCCATTCTCTCGAGGGCGCCCCCCGCAAACATGTCGAAAAAGCCCAGAAGTGTTCCGGCAGCCTGTTTAAAGAACTCGCCCAGGGCATTTCCGTCTATGCCGGGTGTGGGAATATGAGCTCCGACCCGGTAGATAGCCAATAAACCGAAAGTAAAGAAAATCCGTCTTTTCAGCTCAGGTATCTTGAAGATGTTCAGCAGGCTGGCAAGCAATTGGGCCCCCTCAGATGATCTCTACTTTTCCGCCGGCCTTTTCGATCTTAGAGGCCGCCGCGGCGCTGATTTTATGTGCCCTAACGGTAACGGCACGGGCAAGGTCCCCCTCAGCGAGGATCTTCACCGGCATTCCTTTGCGAGCGAGACGCAACTTGACCATCAGATCGGGATCGATAACATCCACATCCTGGACCCGGTCCAAATCACGGAGGTTGACCACCGTGTACTCGGTACGGAATATGTTAGTGAAGCCGCGTTTGGGAAGCCGCCGCTGCAGGGGCATCTGTCCACCCTCGAATCCGGCTTTTACTCCGCCACCAGAACGGGACCACTGGCCGTTGTGACCGCGACCGCAAGTCTTGCCTGAACCACTGCCAGGGCCGCGTCCAACTCGTTTACGGTTCCTGACTGAGCCCTTTGACGGCGTGAGTCTGTAAAGCATCTATTCTTCCTCCACAGTCTCGACCCGGAGGAGATGGGAAACTTTATCGACCATCCCCCTGATACAGGGGTTGTCCTCGTGCCGGACTGTCTGGTTTAGCTTTCTCAATCCCAGGCTGCGCACCACCTTGTGGTGTTTACCCGGTCTGCCTATGGTGCTTTTCACCAATGTCACATCGATCTTGGCCATTATGCAGTCTCCCGAACTAGCCGTGCAGTATCTCGCTGACCTTCTTGCCGCGAATATTCGCTATGTCTTCTGGACTCCTGATGGAAAGGAGGCCTTCCATAACAGCTTTAAGAACGTTGTTGGGGTTGTTGGTCCCGAGAGACTTGGTAAGAATGTCTTTGATACCCAGGGCCTCCATCATGGCCCTCACAGGACCGCCGGCAATAACTCCGGTACCCGGACTGGCCGGCTTCAGGAGGACCTTTGCAGCTCCCCACCTCCCCATGACCTGATGGTGGATAGTGGAACCTTTCAGAGGAATCCTGTAGAGGCTTTTCTTTGCGTTTTCAATCCCCTTGCGGATTGCTTCGGGCACTTCGTTGGCCTTCCCGTACCCTACACCCACGAGACCCTTACCGTCACCTACCACCACAAGGGCACTGAAGCGAAATCTCCGCCCGCCCTTAACGACTTTGGCTACACGGTTGATAAATACGACCTTGTCGATGAGTTCAGTCTCGTCGATGGTCACGTCTCTCAACGGTTGCTTAAAGGCTTTCTTCATACTTTTGCACCTATCGTCCTGTCTGGTGTCCTGGGTCCTGAGAGTCTAAAACTTCAGGCCCCCGTCCCTGACGGCTTCCGCTAGCGCCTTGACCCGGCCGTGGTACTTGAACCCGCCCCGGTCAAAGGAAACCGCCTCTATTTTCTTCGTTGCAGCGCGCTCGGCCAGGAGTTGTCCAACCTCCCGGGCCGCGTCAACATTTCCGCAGTTCCTGTTAGATCCTCGGAGCTGTGCTTCCATGGTCGATGCACTTGCCATTACAGCACCTAAATCGTCATTGATGATCTGGGCATATATATGACGGGTGCTCCTGAAGATCGACAGTCGCGGCCTTTCCGCGGTCCCGTGTATCTTGCTCCGTATGCGCCTCCGCCTGTTCAGGCGGTTTCTCTTCTTGTCTTCAATCCTGCCCACTTTACAAACCCTCCAAAACAGTGCTTATACGCCTGTTTTCCCGGCCTTGCGCCTGATTTTTTCCCCGACGTACATTATCCCCTTGCCCTTGTAGGGTTCGGGGGGCCTGATCGCCCGGATATTAGCCGCAATCTGACCGACTTTTTCCTTGTCGATACCGCTTATGGTGATCCGGTTTGATTTATCTACCTCAGCTGAAATACCCTCGGGCAGAGGAAATTCCACCGGGTGAGAAAAACCAACATGAATCTCGAGACCATTACCTTTGGACATAGCCCTGTAGCCTACACCCACCATATCCAACTCTTTTTTGTATCCCTCCGAAACACCCACCACCATATTGCTGAGCAGGGTGCGAGTCAGGCCCTGGAAAGCGGTCTTTTCCTTGGGTCGGGAGGGTGGGAGCACCTGCAGGCTGTCGCTGCCGATTTCGATCTGGACTCCCAGAGGGAGATCCCGGCTCAGAAGTCCCTTGGGTCCCTTGACCGTTGCCTTGCGCCCATCAAGTTTGACCTCGACCCCGCTAGGGATGGGAACCGGCTGTTTTCCTATTCTCGACATGGTTAACTCTCCACACTGTTTCTTCAAACCTGCCGGAAGGCAGGAGGCAGTGAACGCTCATCTGTTACCAGATATAGCAGAGGACCTCACCACCCACGTTTTGAACCTTGGACTCCCTGTCAGTAAGAATACCTTTGGAAGTTGACAGAATAGCAATACCGAGCCCGTTGAGCACTCTCGGGACCTGTTTGGCATTCACATAAACTCGCCGCCCAGGTTTGCTGATCCGCTTCAGATTCTCAATGGCCGGAGCGTCCGGATCTCCATACTTGAGGGTGATCCGGAGAACACCTTGTTTGGTATCCTCGATCATCCTGTAATTTATGATGTAACCCTCCTCCTTCAGTATCCGTGCTATACCTTCCTTCAGCGCGGAAGCGGGTACATCAACTTTCTCCTTGCCGGCCATGAGAGCGTTTCGGACCCTCGTAAGCATATCAGCGATGGGATCAGTCATGGACATATCAACAATCCTCCTACCAGCTTGCCTTAACGACGCCCGGGATTTCTCCAGCAAGGGCCCGGTTCCTGAAACAGATTCTACACATGGCGAAGCGTCTCAGGAACGCACGGGACCGGCCACAGATGGGACATCTGTTGTATGCGCGGACAGCGTATTTGGGTTTTCGTCTGGCTTTGTTAACTAGGGCTTTCTTAGCCATTTCTCCTCCAGTCCTACTTTCTGAACGGCATACCTATAAGGGCCAGGAGCTCTTTGGCCTCCTCGTCGGTCTTGGCGCTCGTAACGATGGTGATATTCATACCTTTGATCTTCTCGACGTCGTCGTAATTAACTTCCGGGAAAATAAGCTGTTCCCGAACACCGAGAGTATAGTTGCCCCGTCCGTCAAAACCCCTGGGGGAGACACCCTTGAAGTCCCTTACCCTTGGAAGTGCGATGTTGAGAAGCCGGTAAATGAAATCGTACATCCGCATTCTTCTCAGGGTCACACAACACCCGATGGGATTGCCCTCCCGGAGCTTAAAATTAGCGATTGATTTTCTGGCCCTCGTGAGCACAGGTCTCTGGCCTGTGATCGTGGCCAGTTCCTCCATGGAGGTGTCAAGGATGCGTGCATTTTCCAATGCCTCACCCAGACCCATGTTAAGCACTATCTTTTCCAGTCTCGGCACCTGCATAACGTTGCTATAATTGAACGTCTTCATCATGGCCGGGACGACTTCTTCCCTGTATCTATTCTTAATGTCACTCATGGGAAATCACTCTCGATCAGTCAAAGGATTCGCCGCAACCGGCACACAGACGGACGACATGACCATCCTCCAAGCGCTGCCTGCGGATCCGGACGCCTTTGCCGCACTTTTCACAGAAAAGCATGACGTTGGAAAGGTGCAAAGTCCCTTCCCGCTCAATAATGCCACCTTGCTTCTGGCCACTGGAGGGTTTCTGATGGCGTTTGATGAAATTCACCTTTTCCACAATTACTCTATCCTTGTCCCTCAGGACACGGAGTACCTTGCCCTTTTTACCCTTTTCTTTCCCCGCCGTAACAACGACGAAGTCGTTCCTTTTGATAGCGATACCAGACATGGCAGCCTCCTAGAGGACCTCGGGTGCGAGCGAGACGATCTTCATGAAGTTCTTCCCTCTCAACTCCCGGGCAATGGGGCCGAAAATACGCGTACCGATCGGCTCTCGTGCCTCGTTGATAATAACCGCCGCGTTGTTGTCGAAACGGATGTAGGAACCGTCAGGCCTGCGAACCTCTTTTTTTGTCCGGACGATGACGGCCTTGTGCACCTCTCCTTTTTTTACTTTGGATTCGGGCACAGCCTCTTTGATAGAAACCACTATTATGTCGCCCACGCTGGCCGATTTACGCTTGGATCCACCGAGAATCCTGAAACACAGGACCTTTTTGGCACCGCTGTTATCGGCAACGTCGAGTATCGTTTCAACCTTGATCATCTCTCAAATCCTCTTCAACAATGCGGGTTTCAGTCCTGTGGACCCCGCTCCAGAACTTCAAGGAGCCGCCACCTCTTGTTTTTAGAAAGCGGCCGTGTTTCGACGATCCTGACAATGTCACCAACGTTAAGGTCGTTCGTTTCATCGTGGACCTTGTACTTAACTCGCTTGCTCACAATCTTTTTGAATACAGGATGAGCAAAACGTCTCTGGACCTGGACAACAGCTGTTTTTTCCATACGGCTGCTCACCACTGTACCGCTAATGATCTTCCGTTGGTTGCTTTTGGTTTCCGACATCACTCAGTCCTCTCGGCCGACTGCTCTTTCTGGGCGATCACGGTCTTGACCCGCGCCAGATCCTTTTTGGTCAGCGGTAGTCGCATTGGGTTCTCCAGTTGATTGGTCGCAAGTTGAAAACGCAGGTTGAACAGCTCCGCATTAAGATCGCCTTCCTTTTGCCGAAGCTCATCCAGTGTCAGATCACGAAGTTCACTTGGCTTCATCATATTTCCTCCCTGACCAGAATCCTGGTTTTAATAGGGAGTTTGTGGGAGGCGAGCCTCATGGCCTCTTTGGCAACGGCTTCAGTGACACCCTCGAGTTCGTATAAAACGCGGCCTGGCTTGACCACCGCTACCCATGCCTCCGGTGAGCCTTTACCTTTACCCATCCTGGTTTCCGCCGGTTTACTTGTAATGGGTTTGTGGGGGAAGATACGAATCCATACCTTGCCACCCCTTTTGACGTGCCGGGTGATGGCGATACGGGCGGATTCGATCTGGCGCGCTGTTAGCCATCCGGGCGTAAGAGCCTGGAGTCCAAAATCTCCAAAGCTGAGCTTATTGCCTCTCATCGCGGCGCCTCTCATGCGGCCCTTCATCTGTTTTCTGTATTTAACCTTCTTGGGCATTAACATGACGCTGTCTCCCGGTAGAAACCCTTTTCAGGTCTCTGATCTACACTATTTGTCAGGCCTTGTTCTCGTCTCCGGCCGCCTCTTTTCCAGTGATCATGCCCTTGAAGACCCACACCTTTACACCGATGATCCCGTAGGTCGTCTTGGCCTCCGCAAAACCGTAATCGATATCGGCCCTGAGTGTCTGAAGCGGCACACGACCTTCCCTGTACCATTCCCGACGGGACATCTCGGCACCGTTAAGGCGCCCGGCTACCATGACCTTGATCCCTTCGGCACCGAACCTGAGGGCTGATGAAACGCTCCTTTTCAGGGCACGCCTGAAGGCAACACGTCTCTCAAGCTGTCCGGCGATATTTTCCGCGACCAGTTGAGCCTCTATTTCCGGTTTCCGAACCTCAACGATATTGATGAAGATGTCTTTTTCGGTCATCTTCTGGATCTCGCGGCGCAACCCCTCGACTTCGGAGCCCTTCTTCCCAATGATTATCCCGGGCCGGGCCGCATGGATGTTGATCCTCGCACGTTTGGCCGTTCTCTCGATGATGATTTTCGACACTCCGGCGTTGAAGAGCCGCCCCTTTATGTAGTCGCGGATACGGATATCCTCGTGGAGTAGTTTGGCGTAGTCTTTTTCAGCGTACCAGCGTGAATCCCAATCCTTGATAACGCCTAAACGAAAACCCGTTGGGTGAACTTTCTGGCCCAAATCTTTCCTCCTTATTTCTCTGAGAGGACTACAGTTATATGACTCGTCCTCTTACGGATCGGGGTGGCCCTACCCATGGCTCGAGGCATGTGCCTCTTAAGGGTCGGACCCTCATCCACGAAGGCCTTGGCAATAACAAGGCCATCAGTGCTCATGTCGTGATTATTCTCCGCGTTGGCAACTGCGGCCTTGATCACCTTGACAAGAACGGGCGCTGCCGCCTTCTGAACCAGACCGAGGGTCTGAAGAGCTTCGGTCACCGGTTTGCCCCGGACCATATCCATAACCAGCCTAACCTTCCTTGGTGCGATCCGGACATGCCTTGCTTTTGCTGTCGATTCCATATTTCGTCCTTAGTATTCAGGGCTTTCAGGGGCAGGCTACTTCTTGCCTCGCCTGTCGGCCTTGGATGCGTGGCCCCTGTATGTCCGCGTAGGAGAAAACTCCCCAAGTCTTTGGCCGACCATATTCTCGGTTACGAAGACCGGTATGAATTTATTCCCGTTGTGGACAGCGAAGGTGTAGCCCACCATCTCGGGGATGATCATGGACCTTCTGGACCATGTTTTGACAACCTTTTTATCACCGCTCTCCTCCATGGTCTGCACCTTCCTTAAAAGGTGATCGTCCACAAAGGGGCCTTTTTTAATGGACCTGGCCAACGCTATCCTCCCGGTTTAGGACCGCTTTTTCACTATATAGCGATCAGAATTTTTGTTTTTCTTTCTCGTCTTAAACCCCTTGGTGGGCTGTCCCCATGGAGTGCAGGGGTGACGCCCGCCAGAGCTTTTACCCTCACCACCGCCCATGGGGTGATCTACGGGGTTCATTGCTACGCCTCTGACGTTAGGCCTTTTACCGAGCCACCTGTTCCGGCCGGCTTTACCGATGGAAATGATCTCGTGCTGCGTGTTACTGAGCTGTCCCACCGTAGCCATACACTCCAGACGCACCATCCTGATCTCGCCTGAGGGAAGCCTGAGGGTCGCATAATTTCCTTCCTTGGCCATGAGCTGGGCGAAGTTTCCAGCGCTCCGCACCATCTGCCCGCCCTTGCCCTCCTTGAGCTCCACATTATGTACGTGGGTTCCAAGAGGAACGTTCCGAAGCTTCATCGCGTTTCCGGGCCTGATATCGGTCTTTTCGTCGCTGACTATCTCATCCCCTACCTTAAGATGGAGAGGAGCGAGGATATACCTTTTCTCACCGTCCACATATGCTAAAAGAGCAATATACGCGCTGCGGTTGGGATCATACTCAATAGTCTTCACCTTCGCGGGTATCCCGAACTTGTTCCGTTTGAAATCAATGATCCGGTATCGCCGCTTGTGACCACCGCCGCGCTGCCAGGCCGTGACTCTTCCGGTGTTGTTCCTTCCGCCGGTCTTCTTGAGAGGTGTGAGAAGGCTCTTTTCCGGTTTGTCTGTCGTGACTTCGGCGAAGTCATTGACCGTCATGAACCGTCGGCCCGGTGATGTCGGTTTCAGAGTCCTGATTGCCATTCTAAACGCTCCTTACCTTACACTCCCTCAAAGAATTCAATGGTGCTTCCTTCTTTGAGAGTGACGATGGCCTTTTTCCAGTCACGGCGTCGGCCCACTTTACGGCCAAGCCTCTTAAGCTTACCGCGAACATTAAGAACGTTGACCGACTTGACCGAGACCTGGAAAGCCTCTTCCACAGCCTTCTTGATCTCTATTTTGTTGGCGTCAGGGGCCACTTCGAATACAACCCTGTTATGGTCTTCTTTCAGTGTTGCGTTCTTTTCAGTCAAAAGAGGCCTGATGATCACTTTGCTGTAAGGTCTCATTTGGACATCGCTCCTTCCAGCGCCTCAAGTGCCTTCCGGGTAACAATGAGAGTTTCGAAAGCCAGCACATCGTAAGTGTTGACCCTGTCAGGTGTAACGATCTTCACCCACCTAAGGTTGCCAGATGCCCTGTCAAGCTCCTCGGAAAGACTATCGACGACAATGACAGCGCTAATAATGTCAAATCGATCCATCGCTGCAACCAGCTCCCTGGTTTTAGGCGCCTCGAGCACAAGATCCTCAACGATCAGGAGGCTTTCCGATGCTGCTTTGTGGGCCAGCACGTTCTGCAGAGCTTTCCTGGACATCTTTTTGTTGATTGACTTTGAGTAATCTCGTGGATGAGGACCGAAGACTACTCCGCCGCCCTTCATATTGGGAGCACGAATTGTCCCCTGGCGGGCGCGTCCGGTTCCCTTCTGCCGGAAAGGCTTGGCTCCACCGCCTCTGACATCGGACCGGCCCTTGGACGAGTGAGTACCTCTTCTCGCACCGGCCCTGGCCGTGACGACAGCTTGATGGATAAGGGAAGAGTTCCCTCCCTCATTCCACCATGCAGCAAGGTCAACCTTGCCCACAACTTCATTTTTTGTATTGAGAACGTCCATCTGAGGCATGTCCTTTACCCCCCTTACGAGAGTTTGATCTCCACGTCCACGCCTGCGGAAAGATCCAGTTTCATAAGGGCATCGACTGTCTGGGGAGTGGGTTCAACAATATCCAGCATGCGTTTGTGAATGCGGATTTCAAACTGCTCCCTGGACTTTTTGTCTATGTGCGGTCCTTTAAGGACCGTGTAAATACTCCGCCTTGTCGGTAGAGGGATGGGACCGCAGACCCTGGCGCCTGTGCGCCTGGCGGTCTCTACAATCTCGGCGACCGAAGTATCCAGGATCCTGTAGTCATACGCCTTGAGCTTAATTCTGATTTTCTGCTGATCCATCACCTTGCCGTTCCTCCATTATCCGGACGGGATTACTTGTATTGTTCGGTGCCTCGGCTCTACTCGATGATCTCGCTGACAACCCCGGCGCCCACGGTGCGGCCGCCCTCGCGGATGGCGAAGCGAAGTTCCTTCTCCATGGCGATGGGGGTGATCAGCTCAACCTCGATGGATACATTGTCACCGGGCATCACCATCTTTATGTCCGAAGGAAGGGTCGCAATACCTGTCACGTCCGTCGTACGGAAATAAAACTGGGGACGATATCCGTCGAAGAACGGCGTGTGACGACCGCCTTC
>JALHUC010000044.1 GCA_022865845.1 bacterium
AAGATCTTAAACAGTCCCTTTTCATTTCAGTATGGTTCATGCTGCTCACCTTTCCCATAATGGTGATCCGCGTCAATACGATTGAAAAGGTCGTACAGTGGCGCTGGATCAACATGGCGGCCATGGGGATTGGCACTTTCATCCTTTCCTACCTGTGGCGATATATGATGGCCCGCAAGGAAGCCGGAGGCAATGAGAGCGAGGGGAGCCTTGCCTGGCACCAGCGGTTGTTCAGTGAAAAAAGGCTCTTCCTACCCTTTGGAGCCGCTTTTTTTACCTTTGCGGCCCTTTTTCCCCTTATCGTTTCCGAATACCGGGTCAACGTCATGATAACGGCCATGATCTACGTTGTGCTGGGTCTGGGTCTGAATATAGTTGTAGGTCTCGCCGGACTGCTTGACCTTGGGTACGTGGCCTTCTATGCCGTCGGTGCCTATACCTATGCTCTACTGAATTACCATTTCCATGTGGGTTTCTGGCTGGCTTTACCCCTGGGCGCGATGATGGGGGCTGCATTCGGGATCCTGCTCGGTATTCCGGTGCTCAGGCTACGGGGAGATTACCTGGCCATCGTAACCCTGGGTTTTGGTGAGATCATACGTCTGATCCTCGAGAACTGGGGCAGGTTTTCTTTCGGCCCCAGCGGAATTGCGAACATTCCCAGGCCTTCCTTCTTTGGAATGGAACTGACACGCAGTCAGGGGATTCTTTTCATGTACTACCTGATGATCGTCCTGGGCATTTTCACCATTTTTGTCGTCAACCGTCTTCAGGACTCAAGGCTGGGGAGGTCGTGGCTGGCCCTTCGCGAGGATGAGATCGCTTGCCAGGCAATGGGGATCGACAAGATGAAGACCAAGCTGGCGGCCTTTGCCCTCGGAGCCACCTGGGCAGGAATGATGGGAGTCGTTTTTGCTGCCAAGACAGCCTTCATCAACCCGGCGAGCTTTACCTTTCTGGAGTCGGCGATCATCCTCTCCATTGTCGTTCTCGGAGGAATGGGATCCATTTTCGGGGTAATTCTTGGTGCGCTCATACTCATTCTTCTTCCGGAAGAGCTTCGCGCTTTTTCCCAATACCGCATGTTGATCTTCGGAGCTTCCATGGTCCTCATGATGGTATTCAGACCCCAGGGAATTATTTCCAACGTCCGCAGAAGTTACGAATATCATGAATCCTGATAAAACCAGCGCTCCTCCGGACGCAGATGCGCAAAAGGTCCTGGATGTTACCTCCCTTACCATGAGTTTCGGTGGGCTAAGGGCGGTGGACAATGTGGACCTGGATGTGAAAGAAGGCGAGATCGTCGCCCTTATAGGTCCCAACGGAGCTGGTAAAACGACCTTCTTCAACTGCATTACCGGGATATATCCACCAGACACCGGTGACATTCATCTGATCCCTAAAGGCGGGAAACCGGATCGGTTAAACGGCATGAAGCCCAACAAGATCACCTCCCGGGGCATGGCCCGTACTTTCCAGAACATCCGACTTTTTCAAAATATGACTGCCCTCGAAAATGTCATGGTGGGCCGCCACTGCAGGACCAAGTCTGGTGTCCTGGGTGCCATCTTCAGGGGACCAAGGACGCGCAGGGAGGAACGTGACATTGCCACCTCCAGCTTCACCCTTCTTCATAATGTTGGGTTGGGTGAATTTGTCAATGAGCAAGCCAAGAACCTGCCCTACGGAGCCCAACGCAGGCTCGAGATAGCCCGGGCGTTGGCCACCGATCCCTTTCTGCTCCTGCTGGATGAGCCCGCTGCCGGGATGAACCCACAGGAGACGGAAAAACTCATGGAGCTCATCGAGACGATCAGGAAAAGTGGAGTATCCATTTTGCTCATTGAGCACGACATGAAATTGATCATGAGGATATCAGACAGGATACTGGTCCTCGATCACGGACTGAAGATCGCTGAAGGGAACCCCGCGGAGATCAGGAGTAACCAGAGTGTGATCGAAGCTTACCTGGGGTCGTCGCAAGGAGCGAACTGAATTACGAATTGAGCATTCAGAATTCAGGATTAAAATCGTTTAAATTGCCCATCTATTGCTGCAACTTAATTTCTCTTGCCGGTTTTTCGTCCAATTATCAATTTTGATAGGGTCGCAAAAAGTCCGTAATCGGCTTTTTGCTCCTCGGAAAGCGAAAAGTGTCATTTTCACTTTCCTTACAAATCAATGACTTATATCCGCAGTCATTGATTTGGGCGCCCCCCTCGGGGCGCATTGATGACTTTTTACGAAGTCATCAATTTTGAATTCTCAATCCTGAATTATCCTTTCTCCCTTGCCTTCCTCCCAGCGTAACCACTATCATTGAATTTCAGCATTAATTGAATTGATAACATGTAAGTTTAACCTTTCTGTGGAGCCGTTGGAGATAATTTTATGTGGAGATCCCTTGGACTAATAAGTATGGTCGTATTCTTTGTTTTTTTTAAGTGATCCTGGTTTTGCTCTCGAACCTACACTGGTAGATGGAATTGACAGGGCTTGGCGTACTGTTCAGGGCAACGCGGATGGGAACCCTTTGGTGGTGTTTGACGGTGACCTGACGGGGGGGAAAAGTACCAGAGAGAGGTTTACAGGGATCCCTGCATGGATCGTTTCTGAGGATTTTGATGGTGATGGTATTTATGAGGCAGCGGTCCAGTTTTCCGATGGTACCCTGATTATTCTCACAGGAGAATAATCAGGGAGTGCAGAGTGCAGGGTGTAGAGTGCAGAGGAAACTTCCCGACCTGGCGACACCCTCGATCACGCCATTGGCGTGACTCAGTGCAGGCTGAGCGACCTGGCGAAAGGACAAAGAAGTGCACGCGACACGGGGACACGGCGACTCGAAGACACGGGGGAAGGCAAAACACACTCGCATGCGCTCGTCATTCCGGGGTAGATTGCTGGAATGGGGAATGAGGAAACAAACACCAATTATGCCTTTATTCCATTTCCCATATTCACTGTTGCCTCTTCCAGTCTTTCTGAGATCTGAGATGTTTCACCGATCACCGATTACCGATCACCGATTACCATGAACTTCAATCTCACATCCGAATATACCCCCCGCGGTGACCAGCCAGCTGCTATAGAGCAGTTGGAGAAGGGAATTCTGGCCGGCAAGCAGGATCAGGTCCTTCTGGGTGTGACAGGGTCCGGCAAAACCTTCACCCTGGCAAACGTCATAAACGGGCTGGATCGACCTGCCCTCGTCATGGCCCATAACAAAACCCTGGCTGCCCAGCTGTTCCACGAATTTAAAAGCTTTTTCCCGGATAATGCCGTGGAATATTTTGTCTCTTATTACGATTACTACCAGCCCGAGGCCTACCTGCCTCAGACCGACACCTTTATTGAAAAAGACAGTTCCATCAATGAGATCATTGACAGGCTGAGGCACTCGGCTACACGTTCCCTGTTAACCCGGAGGGACACCATAGTAGTTGCTTCCGTGTCCTGTATTTTTGGCCTCGGATCTCCTGATATGTATCGGAGCATGCTGGTCAGCTTTCACCGGGGGCAGAAGGTCACCAGGAGAGAGATCCTGTCCAGACTTGTGGAAATGAGGTACGAGCGGAACGACATTGATTTTTCACGGGGCACTTTCCGGGTCCGCGGAGAGGTCGTTGACCTTTTTCCCGCCTACGAAGAAATCGCCCTGAGGTTTGAACTTTTTGACGATGAGATCGAAAGGATCTCCACCCTGGATCCCCTCACCATGAAATCAATAGCAGATCTTGGGGAGATCTCTGTGTTTCCCGCAAGCCACTATGTTATCCCAGGGGATGTTATGAAGGGAGCTTTGGGGAAGATCGACGAAGAGCTTAAGGAAAGGGTTTCCTGGTATCGGGAAAACGGACAGCTTATCGAGGCTCAGCGCATCTCCGAAAGGACCGCCTTCGACATGGAGATGATGCAGGTCATCGGTTATTGTAAAGGGATAGAAAACTACTCAAGGCATTTGACCGGGCGCGCGAAAGATGAGCCCCCGCCAACACTCCTGGATTACCTTGCTGAAGATACCCTGATCATTATGGACGAAAGCCATCAAACCGTCCCACAGGTCAGAGCCATGTACAACGGCGACAGGTCGAGGAAGGAGAGCCTTATTCGATACGGTTTCAGGCTCCCGTCAGCCCTGGATAACCGTCCGCTTACCTTCGCAGAGTTCGAAAAAAAGAGTTACCAGAAGATCTATGTGTCTGCCACACCCGGTCCCTATGAGCTTGGGAAAACGGGGGGTGAGATTGTTGAGCAGATGATCAGACCAACCGGATTGATCGATCCAGAGGTCATCGTGAGGCCAGCCAGCCATCAGGTGGATGACCTCATTGGTGAGATCAGGGATGTGGTGAGTACCGGCCACCGGATCATGGTAACGACACTGACGAAACGGATGGCGGAGGATCTGACGAGCTACCTTGAGGAGCTGGGGATAAGGGTCCGTTACCTGCACTCCGACATTGAGACCCTGGAGAGGGTACAGATCATCAGGGACCTGAGGCTCGGGGTTTTTGACGTACTGGTGGGGATCAACCTCCTCCGGGAGGGGCTTGATCTTCCCGAGGTGGCCCTGGTTGCGATCATGGATGCTGACAGGGAAGGTTTTCTCAGGTCCGAGACATCTTTGATTCAGACGATGGGGAGAGCTGCACGAAACATTGATGGTCGGGCCATTCTTTACGCTGATGTCATTACAGGCTCCATCAAAAGGGCCCTGGAGGAAACCAGCAGGAGAAGAAAACTGCAGGAAAAATATAATACCCTGCACGGGCTTACGCCTGAAAGTATCAAAAGCCGGATACATGATGTGCTTTCCTCAATAGAGGAAGCCGATTACGTCAACGTTGTCAGTGATGAAGAGTTTGAACCTGGAAACGTCGAGACGACTGTAGCCAGGCTGGAAGCCCAGATGCTGGAGGCTGCGTCGAACATGGAGTTTGAACGTGCCGCAGAGCTCCGGGATCGCATGAAGGAGCTTCAGGACCGCATGTTAATGACGGGCAGCCCGACAAGGAGTTCGTCAGCCACCGGTTCCTGGAAAGGCAGGAAAAAAGGCAGGAAAGGGAAAGCACCTTGATCTTCGCCACAATGAAGGAGCAGATAAAACACATCCCGGCTGCCCCCGGAGTATATCTCTATAGGGACGCCGAAGGCGTTGTCCTGTACGTTGGGAAGGCAAAGGATCTGCGTAAGAGGGTAAGACAATATTTTACGGGTGGGCAGCAGCAAAGGACCGCTCTTTTTCTGCCTCTCATCGATAATGTGGAAACCATTATTGCCGGATCTGAAAAGGAAGCTCTCCTCCTGGAAAACACACTGATAAAGCGGTACCGTCCGGCCTTCAATGTGGACATGAAGGATGACAAAAGCTATCCCTGTTTCAGGGTCACGGTTCACGAGGATTTTCCGAAGCTGGAGATAACGCGAAAACTTGCGGTGGATGGGAGCCTTTATTTCGGTCCTTTTACTGACGCGGGGGCAGCCAGAGCAACTCTGTCGTGGCTGGAACGGGCTTTTCCGCTACGTAGATGCCGTAAACCGGTTCCCGGCGGGAGGGGACGACAAGGACGGCCGTGTCTGGATTTTCAGATGGGACGATGTCTGGGACCCTGCAGTGAAGAGGTGACTCGGGACGAATACGGCCGGATCGTTGATGAACTGGTGGACTTTCTCAAGGGCAACGGCAAGAAGGTAGTCAGTACACTATGTAAAAGGATGAAACAGGCATCAGGGGAGATGAGGTACGAGGAGGCCGCCAGGCTGAGGGATCGTGTAGCAGCGATTGAAACGGTCCTTGAAAAACAGGATGTAGTAGGGAACCCCGGGGAGGATATAGATGTGCTGGGGTTCGCCGGATCTGGAGATACCGGGGTTCTGACCTGCCTGTTTATCAGGTCTGGCATGCTGGTAGGCAGATCCGACACTGTTGTCAGGGGCGCCTCTGCCCCGGCTCAGGCCCTGGACGCATTCTTATCAAAACACTACAGGGAAACGGTTCCACCGCCACCCGTTATCCTCTGTCTGGAGGGTGTCGATTTCAGTCATGTCCACGAGGAGCTGCTATCAGAGATGGGCGGGAGAAAGATCAGCATTCGCAAGCCTACAAGGGGCCGGGGCCTGCGTCTGGTACGGTTGGCCGCAGAAAACGCCTCACAGGCCCTCAGGGAAATGCTGTCCAGGGAGAGGGACGCACGAACAATTATTGAAGAACTTCAGGAGGTTCTCAAACTGAAACATCCACCCGCCAGGATCGAATGCATAGACATCTCACACACCGCTGGACGGGAGACTTACGGCGCCACGGTGGTCTGGGAAAAGGGGAGGTTGGTAAAGGAACATTACAGGCTCTATACGATAGGTTCCAGCGATACCGGTGGAGACGATTTCGCCGCTCTTTCCGAGGTTATTGAAAGACGTTTTACGGGAACTTCAAGTACCCTGATGCCGATCCCGGACCTGCTCCTGGTGGACGGAGGCAAGGGACAGCTGTCACGAGTGGTTAAGACTGTCGACGACTACAAAGTTAAGCACCTTCAGCTGGCCGCTATCTCCAAAGGACGTTCGGCTAAACGTTCCGGTGTCCATACCGTCACTGATGAGATCTACCTGCCCGGACGAGTAAACCCTCTTAAAATAGAAAAACACTCGGCTGCCATGCACATTATGCAGATGATGAGGGACGAAGCGCACAGGTTTGCGCTGTCCTCTCATCGAAAGCGCAGGAGCAAGGATGATCTGCTCAGTCGCCTGGACGGTATCGTTGGAGTAGGCCCGACGCGGCGCAGAGCCCTGCTCACCCATTTTCGGTCTATTGAGGAGATCCGGATAGCACCGGAGGAGGAGATCGCTTCCCTGAAAGGCTTTAACCGCTCTGTAGCGCGCAGGATCAAGGAGAGCCTTCAATGAAAGATGGATCAAGCAGACAAGGGCCTGAGGGAGTGGCAAATAAAGTTCCTAATGTAGTCGCTTTCATAGCAGGAAGGTCGGGCACAGGCAAGACCACGCTCATGGAAGCCCTTGTAACAGTGTTGAAAGGAAACGGGTACCGGGTGGGCACTGTTAAGCATTCGGGGCATGAGGCAGCAATGGACAGGGAGGGGAGCGATTCCTGGCGGTTTACACAAGCTGGGGCTGATATAACCGTACTGGCGGCAAAGGGACAGCTTGCTGTTTTACGAAACATCGATCAACCCTCCCTTGAGGATGCACTCCTTGAGGCTTCTTCAGGCACTGATATCGTTTTGGTGGAGGGGTTTAAAGAGATGAACGTACCAAAAATAGAGGTTTACAGATCAGGACACTCGGAAGATGTACATTCTCGGCAAGACAAAGACCCGGACCCTTATCTCATCGCTGTTGCCAGTGATACTCCCCTTGATGTGGACGTTCCCGTACTTGATTTGAACGATCCAGATAATGTGTGTGAATTTATCATTGAACGGTTTCTAATAAAGCGGTAATCAGTGATCGGTGATCGGTAACATCACAATCAGACCTCAAACATCAAACCCCAGACCTCAAACGTTTTTTGATTTCAAAATCGTTATTCCCCCTTGACAAGAGTGGTAAATCTGCCGAAAATGACACGGAATTTTGCATCTGTGTCTTTCAAGGAGGTGGAGAGTGAAATCGAGGGGAGTGTTTGTCGCGATCTTTGCGGCCATATTCCTGTTTTCCGTGGCCGGATGCGCCACCACGGACGGGTCCAACAGCGGCTGGGTCGTTGTCGACCCACCTTCCTCATCACCTCCTCCAAGGGCCGAAAAACAGCCGCCTCCTCCGCCTCCCAGGTACAACGAAAACAAAGGCCAACAGGAATCGGCACAGAATCACCTTCGAAGCGCTTATCGGTTCCTTCAGAAGAACAAACCTGACCACGCCATACGCGAACTGGAAAAAGCCAGGAGAAAGATGGGGCCCAATTACTGGTTCTACTACT
>JALHUC010000447.1 GCA_022865845.1 bacterium
AGACGTTCCGTATAGTGATGCCCGAACTGCTGAAAAAAAGCCTCAATATCGTGAACTTCTGAATCCCAAGCCTCTGTATTGATATTAAGCAATGTCTCCAGGTCCTCCTCCGGGAGGGAAACTCCGTCAAGATCAAGATCCTTTTTCTCGGGCATCATGCCGATGGGGGTCTTCCTGGCTCCGCCCCTGCTGTCTACACGGTCGCACATCCATTTCAGAACCCGGCTGTTCTCTCCAAAGCCGGGCCACAGGAAACGCCCGTCTTCACCCTTCCTGAACCAGTTGACGTAGAAGATACGAGGGGCGTTATCACCCAATTTGTCTCCCATCTCGAACCAGTGCTGGAAATAATCTCCCATGTTGTACCCACAGAAGGGAAGCATGGCAAAGGGATCTCGCCTGACCTGTGGAGGCATCATATTACCATTTTTGTCTATGATGGCAGCAGTCGTTTCGGAAGATGCCGAAGCCCCCATGAAAACTCCGTGGTCCCAATCAAAAGACTCGTGTACCAATGGCATCATTTCGGCACGGCGTCCTCCGAAGATAATAATGTCAATGGGAACTCCGTCCGGATGATCCCAGCCTTCAAACTCAGCTGGGCACTGACTGAGGGGCGAGGTAAAGCGGGCGTTTGGATGAGCGGCCGGTTCGCCGCTGTCCGGGGTCCAGTCCCTTCCCTTCCAGTCGACGGCGTGATTCGGCGCAGGTATGCCCATGTCTTCCCACCACACATCTCCGTCATCGGTGAGAGCACAATTGGTGAATATCGTTTTTTCCCTGACCATTTCCATAGCCACGGGGTTGGATGCTTCTGACGTTCCGGGTGCAACACCAAAGAACCCCATCTCCGGGTTGATGGCATGAAGGCGCCCGTCCGGCATAATTTTCATCCAGCAGATATCGTCCCCTATAGTCTCCGCTTTCCATCCAGGTATGGTAGGTGTGAGCATGGCAAGGTTGGTTTTGCCGCAAGCTGACGGGAAGGCTCCCGCGATATGATACTGCCGGCCCTCGGGGTTGGTCAGCCTTACGAGTAGCATATGCTCCGCAAGCCATCCCTCTCTCCTTGCCACAACCGACGCAATGCGGAGGCTCAAACACTTTTTACCCAACAGGGCATTACCGCCATAACCGGAACCGTAGGACCAGATGAGGTTCTCTTCAGGGAAATGGCTGATATATTTTTGCTCCATTGGGGCACAGGGCCATGGAACGTCTTTATCCCCCGGTTGGAGGGGTGCCCCTACCGAGTGCAAACAGGGAATGAACTTCCCATCGGTACCAAGCGCTTCGATGACCCTGTCACCAACCCTTGTCATGATGTGCATGTTACAGACAACGTAGGCGCTGTCCGATATCTCCACACCAGTTTTGGCAAGAGGTGAACCAATAGGGCCCATAGAGAAGGGGATGACGTACATTGTGCGGCCTCTCATGCACCCCTCGTAAAGGCCAGTCATCGTTTTTTTGAGCTCGTCAGGGGCAATCCAGTTGTTGGTAGGCCCCGCATCCTCCTCGGAAATGGTGCTCACGTAGGTGTGAGATTCGATACGCGCGACGTCGGTGGGATCGGATCGGAAAAGATAGCTATCAGGTCTTTTTCCCAGTGGTGTACCAGTGCCCGCTTCTATCATTTCCTTCATGAGATCTTCGTACTCCTGCTGCGAACCATCGCACCAGTAGACCTTTTCCGGCTGGCACAGGGCAGTGACCTCCTCAACCCATCTGTTTAATCCATCGTGTTTACATGCAACCGTCATAAAACAATCTCCCGCTTGATATTTTAAGATTCCGCAGTGGAAACAAGAGGTAGTTCCCGTGGAAATGTCAGCAGCATTCCGCTAAGAACTACCTCACAGCCATAGTGTATTAGCTACCAGAATACTGTTTTATTGTCCACTTGTGAGAAAAACAGACGATCCGCTACGGTGAGTCGAAATCCGACCCACCGTCATAGATCGCCTGCATTATCTCAAAACTGATACCGGTTATGATCCGGCACCTGAATAATAGATTTAGTGCTCACACCTCTGCACAAGAACAGGGATCTTCGAATGAGAAAGCACCTTGGTGGCTACTGTCCCGAAAATTACTCCCGACAGCCCCAGTGGGCCGTGGGTAGCCAGGTAGATGAGATCACAGTTCTTGGCTTTGGCTGTCTCCAAAATGCTGCCAGCCGGCGCCTTGTCCGTGACATAGACCACCTCACAAGGCACACCCATCTCTCCGGCGATCTTTTCGATAGCCGCAAGGGACTTATCGGCCACATCCTTGTGGAGAGCTTCTATTTGGGCCATGGCCGCCTGGGCCTTTTCTGCGTCGCTTCCACCCACCAAAAATTGGGGATGGTAAATCTCCAGGATCTCGTGGGGAGAAAGCTTCGGCGTCGTATGGAGAGCGGTCACCTTGGCGCCGATGGCCTTGGCGAGCTCTACACCATGAGAAATGGCGCTCTCGCATGTTCTGACCCCGTCTGTTGGTATGAGGATGTTCTTGTACATACGACCTCCTTAATTACAGGCTGGCTAAACTAAGGTTTATAATGCTTTCACTATTAGGCCTATACGCTGTTTCAATAAGCACCCCCTGCCTACCAGGGGGTAACTTTTTAAGACTCCCTTACTTTACGCCATACTGGTCCTGCCCTTTTTGCCCTTCTTTTTCAGGGTGGCCTGGGCAGCCGCAAGGCGTGCGACAGGCAATCTGAAGGGCGAACCGCTCACATAGGTAAGCCCTATCTCGTCACAGAACTCAACCGATTCAGGATCCAGCTGTTCGCCGCAGATCCCCATCTTCATGCCCTTTTTGATCTTCCTGCTGCTGTCGATAGCCATCCTCATGAGCGCGCCCACGCCCTTCTTGTCGATGGACATGAAAGGATCAACCTCGAAAATACCCTGCTCAACGTAGTAAGGCAGGAACCGGCCCGCGTCGTCACGAGACAGTCCGTAAAGGGTCTGGGTGAGATCGTTGGTTCCGAAAGAGTAGAAATCGGCTTCCGGAGCAATCTCGTGGGCGAGAAATGCAGCCCTTGCGATCTCGATCATGGTTCCCACATCGTATGGGATCTTGATCTTGTTCTTCTTTTCAATGGCCGTAGCGATCCTAACAGTCATCTCATTCAGAACTGTAAATTCTTTGACGTCAGCTATGAGGGGGATCATGATCTCAGGGATCGCTTTGATGCCCTTTTTAGCCACCTGGCAGGCAGCCTCTATAATAGCCTGCACCTGCATCTCGTAGATCTCAGGGTAAGTGATGGCAAGCCGGCAGCCTCTGTGCCCAAGCATGGGGTTGAACTCGTGGAGCGCCTTGTTTCGAGCCTGGATCTTTTTGAAAGAAACTCCAAGGTCCCTGGCTATCGCGCGGAGTTCAGCGTCGGTCTTGGGAAGGAATTCGTGCAGGGGCGGATCCAGCAGCCGGATGGTCACTGGCCTGCCGTTCATGACTTTGAAAATACCGGCAAAATCCGACCGCTGCATGGGCAGGATCTTTTTGAGCGCGGCCCTTCGGCCTGCCTCGTCATCGGAAAGGATCATTTCCCGAACAGCCTTGATCCTGTCACCCTCAAAGAACATGTGTTCCGTGCGCACCAGGCCGATGCCTTCGGCGCCAAACTTTAGGGCGGCCTTGGCGTCAACTACCGTATCGGCGTTGGCCCTGATACCCATTTCCCTGAACTCGTCGGCCCACTTCATGATGGTGTGGAAATCCCCGCTCATCTCGGCCTGGATCAGGGGAACCGCACCGACGATGACCTCGCCGGTGGTGCCGTTGAGGGTGATAACATCACCTTCCTTTACGGTGGTGGATCCCACCCAGAAGGACTTCTTCTTTTCTTCGATGTTAACCGCCGTACATCCGGCAACACAACATTTGCCCATACCTCTGGCAACCACAGCGGCGTGGGAGGTCATGCCGCCCCTCGCCGTGAGGATCCCCTGGGCAGCGTCCATCCCGCCGATGTCCTCCGGGGAGGTCTCGGCTCTCACCAGGATGACGTTCTCACCTTTGGCTGCAGCCTTCTCGGCATCCGCTGCAGAAAAGACCACTTTCCCGACTGCGGCACCCGGTGAGGCGGGCAGTCCCTTGGCAATAGCGGTGTATTTCACCTTGGGGTCAATACGTGGGTGCATGAGCTGCTCGATCTGCTCCGGATCGATCCGCATAATGGCCGTCTTCTTGTCGATGACACCCTCTTTCACCATATCAATGGCAATTTTAAGAGAAGCGGCCGCGGTACGCTTTCCTACCCTGGTCTGGAGCATGTAGAGCTTGCCGTCCTGAACGGTAAACTCAATGTCCTGCATGTCTTTATAATGTTTTTCGAGCTTATTATAGATCCGGTCCAGCTCTTTGTAGGCTGCAGGCACCTTCTTCTTCATCTCGTTGATATGAAGAGGCGTCCTGATCCCTGCAACAACATCCTCGCCCTGGGCGTTGATAAGGTACTCGGCGAAGAACTTCTTTTTCCCTGTTGAAGGATCACGGGTAAAGCCCACACCTGTGCCGGAATTATCGCCCATGTTCCCGAAAACCATGGCCTGGACGTTACAGCCGGTGCCGAGATCGTGGTCGATTTTGTTCAGGTTCCGGTAAGTAACGGCCCTGTCGCCGAACCAGGAGTCAAAAACTGCGTTGATAGCAAGCTTGAGCTGCTGTAAGGGATCTTTGGGAAAAGCCTTTCCGGTCTCCTTCTTGTAGATAACCATAAACTTATCCACAAGAATACGCAGATCGTCGGCGGTGAGTTCAGTGTCCTCCACAACGCCCTTTTTCTTCTTCATGGCCTCGAGAGCCTTCTCAAATACCATTCGGTCCACACCCATTACAGTGCTGCCGAACATGGTAATGAGCCTTCTGTAGGTATCGAGGGCAAAACGCTCGTTACCGGTCTTTTCGGCCAGAGCCTTCAGGGTCGTATCGTTAAGCCCGAGGTTCAGGACCGTGTCCATCATCCCCGGCATGGAGAACTTGGATCCGGATCGGACGGAGAGCAAAAGAGGGTTCTTTGGGTCACCCAGTTTGGCACCCATGGACTTTTCAACCTTTTTCAGGTTGGCCAGAACCTCGTCCCACATTCCGGCAGGGTGCTTCTTTTTACTGTCAAAGTAGGTATTGCAGGCTTCTGTGGTGATGGTGAATCCGGAGGGAACCGGGAACTTGAGGTTCACCATGTTGGCTAACCCGGCCCCTTTTCCACCCAG
>JALHUC010000448.1 GCA_022865845.1 bacterium
AGGGAAATGGGGTTCTGGCCATGGGAGACGACTCTTTAAGGTCCCGGAAACCGGGGAAACCGTGCACCGCGGTGGTTCCGATGTGGACGAAACGACGCACCCCTGCGCCGGCGGCAGCGGCAGCCGTGTTTCGCGTCCCGGTGACGTTGACCTCGTAAAACCTGCTGTAGGGCCCCCAATCGGAAGCAAGGCCTGCCACGTGGACGACGGTATCCACACCTGCCATGGGTTTCGTAAGACTGGCACTGTCAGTCACGTCCCCCGTAAACAGATGAAGGTCAAGATCGCTGATAAGCGACAGATCCGAGGTCGGCCGGACGAGCCCCCTGACCTGATATCCCGTGGACAGGAGTTTCTCGGCTACATGACTGCCGATAAAACCGTTGATCCCGGTTATCAGGGCGGTTCTCATTTCCATCCCGGTGTCATCGGAAGATCACGAGAAGGTCCACCAGGACGCCGAGGGCAGCGTGAATAATCCACCCGTACCAGATGGAACCGGTCCTCAGGGCCAGGCCCCCCAGGATCAGCCCCGCGATGATGGAACCGGTGAGTTCCCCCTCGGGTTTGCCTATGTGGATGAGGCAGGAGGGGATCGTCTGTATCAGGATGGCGTTCACCCCCCCGAACGCGCGCGCAAGGGGAAACAGCAGGAACCCCCGGAAGAAAAACTCCCAGGCCAGGTAGTAAAGAAGGACATAGGCGGTCTCGTAGATCATCAACAGGTCGGTGCGGGTTGCCACGATCCTGGCGAGGGGGTATTCCAGATGGACCTCGGGCATGGAGGTCGCCAGGAGGGAAAAAGGGACCACGAGGAGAGGAAGGGCGAGGGCTGTGAAGATAAGCCCGAAGCGCCGGTCGCCCCACTTCAGCCCCAGTTCTCCCGGCTTAAGGCCCATCCCGAACCTGGCCACAAGAAAGGGGATCGCCAGGACCAGGAGGAAAAAAGAGAGCCACTGGAAAAGGACCGCATATAAACCTGCCAGGGGGCCGCTGGACAGAGCCGGGAACCATTCCGGGAACCGGTCCGCCCATCCCCAGGTGCGATATATGGTGAGGAGGACAGGAGCGGAGAGGAGGATCACGTAGGTGGATGCCTGCTCCCGGACATACCCGATGGAAATTTCCTGATCCTTCAAATCTCGTCTCCAAAATGTGATGCCATGGCGGAATCGTATCTGTTGCTGAGTCGGCCCCCCAACCGCCAGCTGACCCACCCCCACGCCAGGCCGGCGACGACGTCCATAAAGTAATGATACCTGAGGTACACGAGGGAAACAAGAATGCCGGAGCCAATCCCCAGGAACCAACGGAACATGGCCCTGTTCTCCCGGAAGGCGAGTATCAGGGTGACCAGTAAAATAGCTGCGTGAAGGCTTGGAAAGGCGTCGAGCTTGTTGGGCTCGAGCAGATCGATAAGCCCGCGGATGGGGTCGGACAGAAGCCAGCCCGTAAGCTCCACACTCTGCAGGTTGGCCAGGTGGAAACGGGGCCCCTGGACCGGCACGAGGAAATAGACCACATAGGCCCCATAATAGCAAAGCAGATAGCGGAAAACACCGTCCGACACGGCCCTGTACCGGCGCCTGGCCAGCATCCAGCCAAGGAGTATGACAGGCATGGGAAAATAGAAAGCGTAAAGGATGTACATGCCTTCCGTGAGGGCGGGATGGGTGACTCCCTCCAGCCAGATCGTCGGGTGAAGGCCGAACAGGGCATGATCCGCTGCCGTCATGAGCCAATCGTACCGTCGGGGATTGAAATAGGGCAGGGTCAGGGCCAGGGATTCAAAAGCGACAAAGAGGAAGAGCACTGTCAGCAGGAGGACAAGGGGAGCCCCCAGGCTGCGGCCCCGGTAACGCTCCCTTAAGAATACGGTTGATTCCACCAGGAGGATCAGAAAGAGGTACAGGAAGGGCGCCGGGAGCAGATTGGGCAGATCTTGAAGGGTAAAGAGATAGAAAAGAAACAGGACGCCGACCATTGACAGGTTGGTGAGATCGATAAGGCTGTAGCGGCGCAGGACCCAGTTGAAGGATCCGCCAGGTCTCAAGGTTTGAGTTCCACGGAGCATGCCCACGAATGTACTTCGAAATAAGGGGGAAATTCAAGTAAACCGTCAGACGGATCTATCACCCGAGGTGTTCAGTTAACTGACTTCCTGACCGGTCGGGACCCCCGGGTTCTGTGACCCTGGCAGCGTGAAACCTTCTGGTTAAGGGATATACCTTCTTTGCCATTGCCATTCTCCAGGGGAGCACCAAAAGGGTGCTCCCGATCCTGGTCCTAATCCAGGTCCTAATCCAGGTCCTTTCCCACCGCCTTTTGCAGCGCAGTGACGGCTTGTTGACAATTCAGGAGTTCTGCCTCCTCTTCCGGTGTGTTGTAATCGTCCACCAGCGTCCTTGCGGCGGTATCTGCGCCGTTTTTAATGAGAAGCTCGATGGCCGGCACATCATCGCCCGCGGCCGCCCAGTACAGGGGTGTGTAACCGTTGTGTCCATATTGCTGAATATCGACACCATAAGAGATCAACAGCTCGACAATATCAAATCTGTCATCCCGGTCGGTGGTCAGGGCCGCGATGAGGGAGGGAAAGCCGGCATGGTCGCCGTAGTTGGCATCGGCTCCCAGTTCGAGAAGGGTGCAAATAAAATCAAAAGGGCTGTGGTAGATGGCGTATTCCAGGATGAT
>JALHUC010000449.1 GCA_022865845.1 bacterium
ATCGGTTGGCAAGGTCATCCAGGAGCAGTATGTCACCCTTCGAAACGGCCGCTTTGTAGTGCCGGCCAAGCCCGAATACAATCGCACCTTCGAGGGGGTTGTACAGGATACGAGCCAGAGTGGGCAGACAGTTTTTGTAGAGCCTCTTTTCGCGGTAGGGTTAAACAACAGCTTTGCTATATCCCGGGCCAAGGAGGAGGAAGAGGTCCGAAGAGCCCTGGCCCGGATGAGCGATGCTGCTGCCGGCTACCGGCATGAGATGGTTGTTAATTTGAGCAATCTGGCCCAACTGGACCTTGTGCTGGCGAAGGCCCGCCTGGGAGTGAAGCTGGACGGTCTCATCCCCGGCCTGGATAATGAAGAAACGGTGCTCGTCCAGGCCAGGCATCCGCACCTGGTCCTTGAACCGGGTGTAGAATGTGTTCCTATCGAAATCAGGATCGGCGGCCAATCCACCACGCTGGTTATCACCGGGCCAAACACGGGGGGCAAAACCGTTGCCTTGAAGACACTGGGCCTGCTTACCTTGATGGTGCAATCCGGAATTCCTGTCCCGGTTTCGAATGAAAGCCGGTTCAGGGTCTTCGATCGGGTTTTTGCCGACATTGGTGACGAACAGAGCCTGTCCCAGAACCTGAGTACCTTTTCCGGGCACATAAAGGTCATAGCCGAACTCCTGAACGCCTCCGGCAGCGCTACCCTGGTGCTCCTGGATGAACTGGGAGCAGGTACTGATCCCCAGGAGGGGTCTGCTTTGAGCATCGCCCTTCTGGAAGCCCTCAACGAAAAAGGTGCGTGCGTAGCGGTGACAACCCATCACAATCTTCTCAAAGAGTTTGCCTACCGGGCATCTTTTGCCAATAATGCCTCCACCGTGTTTGACAGCAGAACTCTGGAACCGACATACCGTTTGAGAATGGGGGCGCCAGGCAGAAGCCATGCCCTGGAGGTCGCCGGGCAGCTGGGCCTGGAAAGTTCAGTCATCAGCCGGGCCAGGGAGGTGATGGGAAGCGGCGCTGTTCAGGTGGACGACCTTCTGGGCCGGCTCACCGCTGAAGTGGACAGGGAGTCTGTGGCCCGGGAGAAGGCCGAGGCGATCACCCGGAAGCTGGAGACTGAATGCCAGGAACTGAGTGTAGTAAAAAAAGAGCTTATCCGGCAGACACAGGAACTGAACGATTCGGCCCGCCGAGAGGCAAAGGCGCTGCTCCGGGATATCGAGAGAAGGGGCAAGAGCCTTTTAAAAAAGATGAAGGACGAAGGCGGGAGGATGAAGAAACCCCTTCTTTCGGATGGCATCCGGGAGATGGAAAAGGAGATCGTGGAGAAGATCCCGCTGCCTCCGCCTAGAAAAGGCCACGGACCGATCACCACAGGACAAGAGGTGGAAGTTCTTTCACTGGGTGTTTTCGGGTCGGTTACTGAACTTCTTGCCGGTGGGCGGGAGGCAGAGGTCCTTTCAGGGGGGATCCGTATGAGGGTCTCCACACAGTACCTCTCGCCAGTTGAGAGCCCAGGCCAAAAGCGGCAAAACCGACGCGAGGGTACTAATGTGTCTTTCAAAGGCAGCGGTCATTTTCCCTCGGAGATAAACCTTATCGGCACCACCGTTGACGATGCACTGCAATCTCTTGACAAGGCCCTCGACAACTCCCTTCTCGGGTCCGATCGCTTCTTGCGGATAGTACACGGCAAGGGGACAGGAGCCCTGAAAAGGGCTATCAATAGTGCCCTGAAGGGCGATCCGAGGGTGTCAAATTTCGGACCGGC
>JALHUC010000450.1 GCA_022865845.1 bacterium
ATGCCGGAAGACAGGTCGATCTTGAGTACATTCCAATCTTTGGTCATTGAAGTTCCTCAGCTCTTAAAGCTTTTCACCACAGAGTCACAGAGTACACAGAGAAGGACTGAAATCAAAGGGGGAAGAAAAGTGATCGGTGATCGGTGATCGGCAACCTCTAACACCAAACCTCAGACATCAAACCCGCTCTTCCCCTCTACACCCTGCACACTACACTCTACACAGCCGCCTGCGCGGCAGTTCAGAGTACCTCCACAATGCGTATTTTTAACAGGGATGAAGGGGATGCAAGGGATGGGTACAGACCGAAAACCAATTCCCTAAGTATTAGTTTTTCCTGTTTACCCGGTTTTTATCCCCTGTATCCCTTTTATCCCTGCTAAAAGCTCGCTCGCTTCGCTCAAGTTCCAGGTTTGACGGTTCACGGTTCACGGTTCACTTTTCATGGCTCACGAATCACGGCTCTTTCCTTTGGACTTTGGACTTTGGACTGTTTCAAACGCCCTTCGCACCCCGCACTGCTCTTAACGCCCTTAGCTCTCCGCCCTGCCTTTCCTTTGGACTTTGGACTTTGGACTTCGGACTGCTCTTGCCCCCTACCCTTCATTCTGCTATTGATTGCCCATATGATAAATGAAGCGAGTGTGTGTAAAAACCACGCTGACACTGCAACCAGGCGTAAGTGTTTCCAATGCCTGTCCCTCATATGTCCTGAATGCCAGAGGAAGGCTCTCGGACACACCTTCTGTTCACTCAGGTGCCAACTTCTCTGCTGGCGGGCTGAGAAAGCCGCAGGCATCAGAAGACTTGCACTGCTCGTGAACCTCCGGTACCGAAGGCTGGAAAAGTTCACGCTAAAGATCACCGGAGGAGGGCCTTTCCGCCTGTTAACGATAGGGCTGCTCCTGTTCCTCCTCTACCAGACCAGCTTTCTTGTCAGCGCTCTCCGGGGAGTATCAACCCCTGATCCAGGCACCTCATCCCTGCCTTCTCTACCCACCGTCGATATCGTTCATAAAGGCGAGTGGACCACCGTTGCAGGCAGTGCGCCTGATTTTGCCGTAGCCGTCCTTCTGGCCGACGGGACGGAGAGGGATCTGTGTACGGTAAGTGAGGGGCGATATTCCTTCACCTTCAAGGCAGACGGCAGTGTCAGAACCTTTCAGATCCAGGTCTATGGCGATGGCCTGCCCACCATGTATACCCGGGCCATGCCTGTCCCTGATTCCCTGGCCACGGTAAAAGAAAAACCGAAGGTTCCAGAGCCTTCCGCTGCTGCTCAACCGGCACCGAAGGACAAGGTCGCCATGGCCCCATCACCGAAACCGGTTAAGGCGCCCAGGCAAGAGCCGCCATCAATATTCCGACCCGGAGACGACCTGAGCAGAGGCCATACCGGGACAGGTATGGTCGCGATCACCTTCGACGGAGGGAGCTACAGCAACGCGGCAGGTAAGGTCCTGGATGTCCTGTCGGACAGGGGCCTTAAAGCCACCTTCTTTCTCACCGGGGATTTCATAAAACAATTTCCTGAAGTAACCCGACGGATCGCGGACCAGGGACACGAGGTGGGAAACCACATGTTCAGTCACCTGCACCTGACCACCTTCGCGAAGAACTTCCGTCAGGAGACCCTTCCCGGATTAACGAAGGAACTGGTGCAAAAGGAGCTTGTCCGAAACGAGGAGCTGTTCAAAGAAATTACAGGGAAAAAGATGGTTAAGCTCTGGAGGGCACCTTACGGCGAGCAGAACGAAGAGATCCGCCAGTGGGCTTTAAACAGCGGGTACAGGCACGTCAGCTGGACCTATGATCCCAAAACGAGAAAAAGCCTGGACGGCCTCGACTGGGTTTCGGATCGTGATTCAGCACTATATTTAAGTTCGGATCAGATCATACAAAAGATAATCTCCTTCGATAGCGAAACGGAGATGGGGTTGGCCGGAGGTATCGTCCTCCTGCACCTTGGAACAGAACGGGACTCAGACCCCTTCTACCCCAGGCTGGGTGAGCTCATCGACAAGCTCCAGAAGAAGGGTTACAAAGTGGGATCGGTCACGCAAATACTGAATACGGGGGGGTAAAGGGACAGTCCAAAGCTCAATGTCCAAAGTCCAAAGGAAATAATTGACAATTCAAACAGATTCCCTTAAGGGCCAAATCTTAATTTCTCAACTTATTTTCTCAACCTTGAATCGGAGCTCTCATTGCAAACTCCCTACATCATCATAATTGCTGCTGTTGTTGGTCTGGTCCTTGGCTATGTCATTGCGTGGCTCGTGGGCCGGTCCAGGGTCGCGTCCCTCCAGACCGAACTGAGGATCACCAGGGAGGCGGCTGAAAACAGCGTGAAAATGCTGGATACCGCC
>JALHUC010000451.1 GCA_022865845.1 bacterium
CACCGCGAAGGTCCTCCCTCGGTACCTTGGGCCAGTAGCCGGTGCGCCGCTCGTACCCTGTAACGTGGCAGGGAATACAATCGGGGTCTGCCCCGGCATCTTTAGGCGCGAGTGAATCGAAGGCTCTGGAATGGTCTGTAGTGAGCCAGAAACGGTACCTGGATTCATGACATTCGGCGCAGGCTTTCGGCCCTGTGTAACGTACCTGTTCTTCATTGGAGGCGGCTGGTCCCTGACTGCTGACAGAGTTTTTTGAAAGACCTTTCCTGTAATCGCTGATCATATTCACTACCTGCAGGTCGTCAGAAAAGGAAGGGTTCAGGGTTACCATAGCCGGTTCGTAAGGGGTCAACTTGATCGCAGATTCTTTCTTTTTGATAAGACTGTCCAGTGCTCTCTGGCCCGCCGGCGTTCCAGTCTTGGTCTGAGCAATCTCAATCTGTTTGTCGAAAAACTCAAGCTCGTTTCGGGATATCCATCCCATGATATCGCCATCCAGGTGTATTAACAGCCTGCCCATGGCCCTGCCCTCGTAAAATCCGGAGGTAATGAGCGTCCTCTCCTGAATGACAGGGTTTTTCATAAAGTGCTTGGTCCCGCCAGTTATGAGAACGTCAACGCCGGGAACCGTTTTAGCCAGTTGAAAATCCATTGAATAGCCTACGTTGGAAAGCAGAACGATGAGGTCGCATTTCCCCCTGATAGCCTCAACTGCTTCCCTGGCAGCCGGCAACGGATCTTTGACCTCGGCACCGGGCATACGTTTGAAGAACAGTCCTTTATCGGTGGGAGGGGCTGTAAGTCCTATGACGCCTACGGTCAACCCCCCTGCCTTCAGGAGGCGGTAAGGTTCGAAAATGGTATTGCCCTTGTTATCAGTGAGGTTGGCGGACAGGAACTCGAGCTTTGTCGAATCGTTTAAGGAGCGCAGTAGATCGAGGCCCAGGTAGAGGTCCATTTCGCCAATGGCAGCGGCTGCATAGCCCATGTGGTCCATTGCCTTCAGGATTAGCCTGGCTTTGGCCTCTGCCGGTTCGAGGGAGGGTTCGGCAAGAGGTTTATCTGCAACAATGTTACCGGAGTCCAGGATAAGGGTATCGATTCCTTCTGCCTTCTCCTGGGTGATAAATGTGGCTCGGCGGGGAAGACCCCCCACCTGAACGTTCTTTCAGCCGCAGGGATCCAGCCGTCCTCCCACCTCGGATGTGTAGAGGAACTTCACACTGCCCGAGGCGTCTTCGGTCTTTGACTGACAGCTGAGGTTGAAGAAGGAGAAGAGGGCGACAGCCGCGACAATAGGCGCCAGGAAGAGAATGACCGATGGGATTTTCAATTGTTTTAGCATTGGATAAGGATACTATATTTTTTAATCTTAGTCCTAGTCTTAGTCTTAGTCCTGGTCCGAGACCAAATTCCAAATTTCAGATTTCAAAGTTTATAAGTGCACATGTGCACTGGTGCACTGAAGCTAAGATCTTCTCCTGCGTCCTGCGTTCTGTTTGCTGCGTTCTGGTTTTAAAATGCCGCCTCGATAGCGTCCTCGACGCTATGCACCGGGACGATCTCCATTCCTTTCACCGTGGGAAGTTTGTCAATATCGGTGGCGGGTACGATAACCCTGGTAAGGCCCAGGCGTAAAGCCTCTCTGATCCGGGCTTCGAGTCGCGCCACGGGGCGAACCTCTCCCGCCAGGCCGATCTCCCCGCAAACAGCTGTGTGCTCAATGATGGGTTTTTCAAAAACACTGGAAACCAGGGCAAGGGCGAGGCCAAGGTCCGCAGCAGGTTCGGTTAGCTTGAGGCCGCCGGCGACATTAACGAAAACGTCCAGCCCGCCTGTCTGAATCCCGGCACGTTTATCCAGTACAGCCAGGATCAGGAGCACCCGGGAAAGTTCCGAACCCGATACCGTGCGCCTGGGGTTGGGGAAAGGTGTCTGAGCCACAAGGGCCTGGACCTCCACCAGGAGAGGACGTGTCCCCTCAACTCCCATGACAACGGCGGAACCCGGTGACCTTCGTCCACCCGTGGGCAGAAACAGGCCTGCAGGGTCGGTTATCTGGATGAGTCCCTGCCCCGTCATTTCCAGAAGAGCGATCTCGTTTGTGGAACCGTACCTGTTCTTGACCGCTCTTAAGATGCGGTAGGCGTGGCTTGAATCTCCTTCGAAGTACAGGACCGTGTCCACCAGGTGTTCCAGAGTTCTTGGCCCGGCGATGGCGCCCTCTTTGGTGACATGGCCGATGAGCCAGATGGTAATATCATTGCCTTTGGCAAGGGCAACAGCCCCACCCGCAATCTCTCTGACCTGGCTAATGCTTCCGGAAGACGAGCCGATATCGGGGTGGTAAAGAGCCTGGACCGAGTCCAAAACAACTGTGTCCGGCATAAACTTTCTGATGATCTCCGTGACTGCGGCAAAATCGGTCTCGGCCAGGACCATGAGGTTTTCGCTTTCCGAGCCCACTCTCTGTGCCCTCATTCGGATCTGGCGCATGGATTCTTCTGCGGTCACGTAAAGAACCTTTTGACCGGCAGCGGCCAGTTGAGCGAGGATCTGAAGAATGAGGGTAGATTTGCCTATGCCGGGATCACCTCCAAGAAGGATGACGGAACCGGGGACCATACCACCGCCGAGAACCCTGTCCAGCTCTTCGAGACCGGTGAAGACGCGCTGAGAAGAGTCCTCTGGGATATTTGTGATGGAGACAGGGTCCACTGTAGCTGTGGATGACCGCTTATCGCGCCCGGAATCACGGATCTCCTCGATCATGGATCCCCATGTCGAGCAGTCAGGGCACCGGCCCATCCATTTCGGGGAGTTGGTGCCGCACTTCTGACATACAAATACGCTGCTGCGGCGTGCCATGGTGTTAGGGGATTGGGGCTTTTGCGAGGATATATTTCAGATCTTCATCCACGAAGGCAAGTCCCAGCCCAATGAAAAGGGAGGGGTCCCTGTCGTTGTTGACGAGATCTTCTGCCCCGAAGTCGATGTGGAAAAAATCCAGGATCCTGAATGAGGCGGCGATACGCACCTGGGGGTTGACGTCGCGGGCCATGTCCCACACGTCCAGGGAAAGCCTGAGGTCGTCGTCGCTCCAGAAATGATCGACACCAAAACCGAAAGAGGATTCGATATACCCGAGTCTGAAGGCAGTATCGTAATACCTTCGCCCCAGTTCCAGAGAGAACTTAAGTTTGTCCTCGTACTTGACCTCCTCCTCAACAGTGGTGACCGTGTCGCCGGGTGGCGTGTCTGTGGTGGTTGTAGTTGTGTTTGACCACGTATTGCGGCCTTCCGGGTCGTCTATGATCTCCAGTCGGTAGAACTTGTCTGGCGTGGGTTTTATGTCGAGCACCATGTACCCCTTGGTTCCCCCTACCTCTGAAAGGTAGTTGCCATGGATGTCCACGAGTACCTGGAGCTGTTCGCTCTTTTTCATAGCCTTGTTGAGGCTCCCGAGGGTTTCGTTGAGGCTTGTATAGGTCTCGTCCTCGTTAATGAGTTTGCCGACGGTGCCTTCGCCATCTTCTATCCGTTTGGCAATGATCCTTACAGATTCGAGAGTCTCCTCCAGTAACTCGGCGTCCCGCCTGATCTGCTCTACCGTTTCTTTCACTCCCTCCCGGTTGTCGGACAGGACGCTGCTGACCTGGTCGGCAGCCCCTTCAAACTTTTCGGTGAGCCTGGGAAGATCATCCCGGAGGTCCTCGGAGACCTGTTTGATGTTCGCGATGACGGCACGGATGTCCTCCCGGTTCTCAGAGGTCATAGTGTTCAGCTTGGAAGTGAGACGATCGAGGTTGGCGGTGAGGCTTCTGGTGTTCTGGAGGATATCGGTCATAGACCGTTCCCCCTCCTCGGTACCGATGACCTTTCTCAGGCTTGAGAGGATGGCTGAAAGGTCCGTTCCGGCGGTCTGGAGGGAGTCCATAAGGCTGTCGAGGTCCGTACCGGCACGGGTGTCGGTGATGACCTCTTCTTTTTTATAATATTCTCCGCTGTTACCGGGGCTGATGCCAACAAACTTGTCCCCGAGGATCCCCTGGCTGCGAATGGAAACAACGGCTTCCCGATCGATCCGACGGCCCTCGTCGATGATGAGAACGACTCGGGCTTTTCGCTCGGTGATATCAATTCCCTTGACCCGACCCACGTTCACACCTACCATGCGCACCGGCGCGTTGATGTCCAGGCCGGCCGCGTTATCGAACACGGCGTAAAGTTCGTAACCGCCGTCATCCCCGATGTTGGTGATCTGCATGGTTCCCCAGATAAAGATGAGGAATCCGACGAGGACGAAAAGGCCAACGTATGTTTCAGTCTTGAATGATTTCATATTCCTCAGAATGGTGAAGGTGGAATAGTGAAGGAAGAAGAAAAATACCTTTAATCATCCCATAAGGATATGATTATTCTACTTCCAATGGCAACCGTTTTAATCCGCGGGTTCCCGATCTATTCCTCCTCCCTCCTTCCTCCTCCCTCCTTCTTACTCGTCTCTAATCGGCCCTTCCGCCCTGCCGTGGATGAACTGCTGGACGTAAGGGTTGTCGCTGCCGCGGATCTCATCAGGGGTGCCGGTGGCTATGAGCTTCCCTTTGTAGAGCATGGTGATCCTGTCGGCGATCTTGTAGGCGCTTATCATATCGTGGGTGATAGTGACAGAGGCCACGCCCAGTTCTTCCCGGAGCTGGATGATGAGATCGTTGATGGAATCGCCTCTGATAGGATCCAGACCCGTGGTCGGTTCGTCGTAAAGCATGATAGCCGGTTCCATGGCGATAGCCCTGGCAAGGCCCACACGCTTCCTCATCCCTCCCGATAGCTCCGAAGGCATAAGGTCCAGGGTCCCGGGCAAACCCACCATTCGCAGCTTCTCTTCGGCGATCTCCCGGATCTGGCTGGTTTTCAGTTTGGTATGCTGGGCCAGGGCGAACCCGACATTTTCCCAGACTTTCAGGGAGTCAAAAAGGGCAGCGTACTGAAACAGCATGCCGAACTTCCGGCGTACTACGTCCATGTTTTTGAAACCGGCTGCGGTGATGACCTCGCCGTCGATCTCGATCGTCCCCGAATCAGGTGTCAGGATACCGATGATGCATTTGATGAGCACACTTTTCCCAACACCGCTCTGGCCGATGACGACGACGCTTTCCCCCGGCCAAACGTCCAGATTGGCCCCGTCCAGGACGACCTTGTCCCCGAAGGACTTCTTCAGGTCACGAATCCGTATAGTTGGTTGATCACTCATCAGAACAGGAATGCGGTGAGGAAATAGTTGGAGATGAGAATGAGGATGGAAGCGCCCACCACCGCCTTGGTGGTCGCCCGCCCTACGCCCTCTGCGCCGCCTTCGGTATAAAAGCCCATCTGGCACCCGATAAGGGCGATGATCATGCCGAAGACCGCGGCTTTCACAATACCGACGGATACGTCTGAAAACTCCAGGTACTGGAGGGTCCTGTTGATGTAGATGGTACTGCTGGTTCCGAGGACTTTAACGGCGACGATATAGCCGCCGATTATGCCCAGAAGGTCCGCGAATACCACGAGGAAGGGGAGCATAATGAAGGCAGCCACGAACCTGGGTACGACCAGGTAGTGGACCGGGTCGGTAGCCATGGTGATCAAGGCATCGATCTGCTCCGTGACCCTCATGGTCCCGAGTTCAGCGGCCATAGATGAACCCACCCGACCGGCCACCATGATGCTTGCGAGGACAGGCCCGAGTTCTCTTGTCATTGAAAGGGCTACCACCGTCCCCACCAGACCTTCCGCGCCGAACCGCTTGAAACCGCTGTAGGTCTGCAGGGCCAGGACTGCTCCCGTAAAGATAGCTGTGATGATGACTACCGGCAGGGAACGGACCCCCACCTCTTCCATTTGCTCCAGTGTCAGTCGGATGGGAAAGGGGCGCTTGAAAAGGGCGCGAAGCACTTTGATAAGCAGAAGAAGGCTCGTCCCCGCCTCATCGAGATAAGACAGGGTGCCGGTGCCGATCCAGTTCAGGCTGGAGATCA